>PLZT01000116.1 GCA_003152255.1 Methylocystaceae bacterium
GTCTCAGAACCGTGCCGCAGTACATGGTCCGCCTAATATCATCATCACCGGTTCGTTTGATCAGGCAGAGAAATGCCCAAGCCAAAAATTGCGGTCATGCTGGATGAAAATACCAGCCGTGGCGGCACGCATTATGAAACGCATAAGGATTATTTTTCCGCGATTGATCAGGCGGGCGGGGTTCCCTACGGCATTCCGTATCTTGCCGACATGGTCGATGCGGTCATAAATGAATTCGACGGTTTTTTTTTCGATCGGGGGCGGGGTTTGTTTTCCGCCCGAGTGGTATCAGACCGGGCAGACATCGCCTTTTCCACCGTCGGAACGCACGGCGATCGAAGTGGCGATCATGCAAGGGTTTTTAGCGGCCGATAAACCAGTGCTCGGAGCATGCAATGGCATGCAGATTTTAGCGGCGCTGCATGGTTGCCGCTTGCGTAGCGATCTCGAAAACACGGTACACACAACGGGGCCGCATTCCGTCACTCTGATCAAAGGCTCACGCCTGGCGCAAATCGTCGGGGCAAAAGCCCTTGAGGTGAATTCGCGCCACCGTGAAGGGGTGGCCGAGATCAGCGATCAGCTGCACGTCAGCGCCGTTGCGCCGGATGGGATCATTGAGGCGATCGAAGTGCCGAACAGACACGGCGCGCGTCAATTGCCTTCGCAGGGACCCGGAACGAAAGAAAATTGATCGCAAGGCGGCAATTTTCTTCGCGTTTTGGGTGGAAGGCGGTTGACGCGTTAGCGGCGGGGATGGCCGTAGAACCCGCATCAATTCGAGGCCCTTGGCGGCGGAACCCCCAAAGGACAGGACGGCAATCAATTGGGCGGAACGTTTCACGCCGGATCGTTGCAGAGCTACCGCGGCGAAGACCTCAGCGCGGAATGGCTAAGACGGCATATCGGAATCAAGGCGATCATCGGCGAAATCTCGGCTCGATAGCGATGCTTTCGGAAAGAGGCGTTCATCTAGGAATAATGCCTTGGCGAAGGGATACCGATGAGGTGGCAGGTTTCCTGCGCGATGACCAGAAGCTCGTCCTCGTCCAGCCAACGCAATACAGCCGCAATCTCACTGCATCGTGTCAGAATCGCGCGGGCCTCTTCAAGCTGTCGGCGCACGGCAAGCCCGAGACCCCCGCCCTCGATGATGATTTCGCAACAGCGGTGGAGCGCCCCCATGTCTGAGAAAATGAAAATCGACGTTGCCTTGGCCAATCTGGAAGCCGGCAAATTCTCATTCCGCATGGTCGACGCGATCAAGGATCATATAAGCAGGGTGGAGAACGAATTGGCGGTTGTGCACGGTCTGCATGCCAGCGCCATCCTCGATCTCAAACGGCAAGAGCTCGCCAACTGGAGACACGAAAATGAGCTGAGGAGGCTCAACGCGCAGATTTATGCGCTGCTCAGAGCCAATGTTCTGACGGAAAAGACCTATGCGGGAATGTCGTTCGCCGCGGTGAAAATGCGGCCCTATTTCAAGGTCGCTATGAAATTCGCTGCGGCGGCCTTGGCGCAGGTGATGGCGGATGTGAAATCCGGCAAATTGCAGTCCCAGTGCGTCGACTCCGCTGCGAAGATTTATGCGCTGCTGAAGGCAATCATGCCGACGCAAAGCACCCTTGAGGAAATAAAACCCTACGCGCAAAAGACGGGCGAATATCTCGCGGTCGCTTGGAAATTTGTCGCCGCGCAGTCGGCAAAGGCGTCAGCCTACCTTGCGACCTTGTATAAGAACGTCGCTTAAGGACGCTGCAGAAAGCCGGCAGGGCGATCACGCGCCCTGCAAACTGGCGAGAAACGTCACGGCTTCGGAAGCCTTCGACGCGGCGGTGAAGATGGCTTTTTTGTCGGCCTTCATCACGGTGAGCCAATGGTCGAGATATTGCGCGTGATCGGGGCGCGGCGCATCGGTGATGCCAAGATCGGCGCACAGAAACGCTGCGCCGAGTTCCGCGATTTATCCTGACATTCAAGCGAAACTCAGGAAATCTGACTGGTGTCATTCCCCCTCAACAAGCTTCGCTCACTGCGGCGCTCGCTGATCGCGGTGAAGAATTTAGCGCGCATGCCGACATCGGTATCGCCGCGACTTGGCGATCCAATTTCTAATTCGCTTTCCGCGTCGGCCAGGCAACTTTGAAGCTCGTCGCGGCTGCGCCTGAATCTCGTGGCGACAGTTTGGCGTTTGCTGCAACAATTCCGCAGGCTGGGAGCGCGCCAGCCTCATGCTCCGCACATTCCCGGCGGCGGATGGAGTGTGTTAAGGCTGCGCGTGATTAGGCGCTTGGGATGAGGTAGGCAGCGGGCCGTCGGCCACGTCCGCTCGGACGACTTCGGTGGCCGGAGCGCCCTCGAATATAAGGCTTACTATGCGGAACGGACAGAGCGGTTTCAAATGGCTGCGGCAGCGGTTAAGACGGCGCTCTCGCCTCGGAACCTCGTTCGAGAAGTTGCGCGAACCCGCTCCTTTGGTCGCCGATTTTTTCGATTCGTCTTGGTACGTTGAAAACAACCCCGATGTCGCGCGATCCGGGCTCGATCCGTGGGCTCATTATCTCAATGTCGGCGCGAGAGAGGGACGAAGGCCAGGCCCGAAATTGGATCCGCCGGCACCGCTGCGCGCCGACGCGGGGAGCCCAATCGCCGTTCCGGCGGCGAAAGTGCACGATCGCCGCGCCTTTCTGCGGATGCATATTGACAATTCCACGAAGGTGCTGGAAATCGGCCCGGCGTTCAACCCGATTGTGTCGAAGAGTGAAGGGTACAGGGTCTATAACGTCGACAACGGCGACAAATCCGAATTGCGAAAACGCTACGACGGCTTTCCGGACATCGACATATCGAAAATCGAGGAGGTCGATTTCGTCTGGAAGGACGGAGATATATTGAGCGCCATACCGCCCGAGCATCTTGGAAGCTTCGACGTCGTGCTGATGGGCGGCGTCATCGAACATATTCCCAACCCGATCGGACTGCTTCAATCTCTGCAAGAGCTGCTGAGGCCCGGGGGCTATCTTAGCCTGGGGGTGCCGGACAAGCGGTTTTGCTTCGACTTTTTGCGCCCGCTGACGACGACCGGCGCCTGGCTCGAAGCCATGCAAAATCGCGACGTTCTTCACACCCAACGCACGCTCTTCGAAAACAAAACCATGGCCGTCGCCCGCCGCGGCAGTCTCCAATGGGTGGAGAAAGACGTGCATGTGGAGGACGTGACCTTTATCGGCAGCGCGCTCAGCGACGCATACAGGGATTGCTTCGCGTCTAAGAGCGACGGGCAGGCGCAGTATATCGACGCACACGCGTGGGTCTTCACGCCGTCGAGTTTCATCCTGATCGTCAACGAGTGCCACGCGCTCGGCCTGATTTCCCTGGTTCCCGAATGTGTGTCGACGCGGACGGACGCGGAGTTCCTCGTGCATCTGCGTCTTGCCTATCGGCGGCCGATCAACCATCATGAACGCATTCAATTCCTGGCGAACAGCGCCAGAGAGCAGGCGGCGGGGTTTTAGGGCGTTTATCCGGCGCGAAAATCGCCGCTGCAGTCTCTTATCGGGAGCTGTCTTAAGTTTTTTGCTCGTTAAAGGTCGAGCGCCGCGCGAGCCACCGGGCGTCGCGCCGCTTGGCGATAATCGCCCCGAGCCATGAATTGCGGGACTTTCGTTTGTGGCGCAAACCCGCAGCGGGATGAGTCGTTTGTCGCGGCTGCAATTTGGGGTTCGCCGACCCGTTCGAACGAAGCGGTCGCGATGCAGGCTGAGCCGACCTTCAATCCCATGGCATCGCCAGCGCATGCGCGAAGCAAACCGCTGTTCGGTCAGGAGATAAAAGTGGTTAAATTCAACTGGCCTTGGACATCCAAGCGCAAAGTCCCAAACGCTCGACGGTGTTTTGACGTGAACTTCCCGCCGTTCGAGCAATATGTCTTTACGGCCGACGCCCGCCAAAACGCAATTGATCTTGTTCCGGGGTGGAACGTCGATATCGCGGGAATCGCAAACGCGGCCGCCGCTCCGGCAGGTGCCTGCGACGACTCAAGAATTCGTTGGGCGATCGAGCAATTTGGCGACCTTGCCGATCAGCGCGTCTTGGAAATCGGACCGATGGAGGCAAACCACACCTATCTGCTCGAACGGGCGGGCGCCAAGGTTCACAGCGTCGAGGCAAACAAGCTCGGCTTTTTAAAATGCCTCATCGCGAAGGAGATTTTGGGCCTAAGGGCGACATTCTCGCTCGCCGAGGCAAATGATTGGCTGCGTCGATCGACCGAAAAATATGATTTCATCGTCGCCTGCGGCATCTTGTATCACATGCGCGATCCCGTTGCCTTTTTGGAGCTTTTGGCTGGCCGCTCCAGCTCGATTTTTCTGTGGACGCATGTCGTGAGCGATGAAGAATGCGCCTCGGCGATGAGCAACCGCCACCCCTATTTCTCCGTCGAACAGCGACACGGCCTCAACATCCGCCTATTCGCGCGCTCCTATCTGCTCTCCCCCCAGGCACCAGAATTTTGTGGCGGTGTCTACGATCAGCCGCGCTGGATGATGAAGGAGGATCTTTTGGCGCTTTTGGCCGCGCTGGGATTTGACGACGTAAGAATTTCCCATGAGGAAGCGCGCCACGCCAACGGTCCGGCTCTGGCAATCTATGCGCAAAAAGCGCGCGGGGGCGAGAGTCGGATTCATGCTTCATCTATTTGATATTAGGTGGTTTTCTTAAATATGGCCTTCTCAATACCCCCAATAATACCCCCAAATCCATTTGCCTCTAGGGTAGGCCAGCGTAAGGCTCCGAACGAGGCCCCAACTGTAAATAGGCTCGGGGTCACGGTGCCGATCGGCGAGGGGTCACGCATCTAAGCGACTGATTTTACTATCACGAGAAACA
>PLZT01000239.1 GCA_003152255.1 Methylocystaceae bacterium
TTGCACTTCATGTTTGAGCCGGCCAGGTCATTGAAGCGCCGTCGCATCTCCTGGCGCGCAGCTTGGCGAACAAGGCTTCTGATTTTGTCTCGGGTTTCAAGAGTCATGAGACGCCACGGCTGTGAGTCGGGTCGCCTGAAAGCAATTTGACCGGCCCAGTTCATGGAAGCGCCGGGAAATGTGTTTTCTCGCTTCCCTGCTGGTCAGCGACGCCACCCTATCGAGGAGCTCGGCACAGCAGGCCCCCGCTGGGCGCGCTGGCGCGGTCGCCGCGCGGCGAATCGCTTCCGACGGTTCCGACTTCGGTCTATATGTGCGCCGAGCTTTCGCAAACCATCCGTCGAGGTCCGCCATGAACGTAGCAACCGCCGTCCCCTCCAAAGTCATCCACGGCGCGACGGGCGATTGGGAAATCGTCGTCGGCATGGAAATCCACGCCCAGGTGACCAGCCGCGCCAAGCTGTTTTCCGGCGCCAGCGCCGAATATGGCGGCGAGCCGAACAATCATGTCTCGCTGGTCGACGCGGCCATGCCCGGCATGTTGCCGGTCATCAACGAGGAGTGCGTCGCCCAGGCGGTTCGCACCGGGCTTGGCCTCAAGGCGAAGATCAATCATCGCTCGGTGTTCGACCGCAAAAACTATTTTTATCCCGATTTGCCGCAGGGCTATCAGATCTCGCAGTTCAAGAATCCGATCGTCGGCGAGGGCGAGGTCATTGTCGACGTGTCGCCGACCGAGCGCATCACCGTCGGCATCGAACGGCTGCACCTTGAGCAGGACGCCGGCAAGTCGCTGCACGAACTCTCCGCGACCGAGAGCCATGTCGACCTCAACCGCTCCGGCGTCGCGTTGATGGAGATCGTCTCCAAGCCCGACATACGCTCGGCGGAAGAGGCGCGCGCCTATGTCTCCAAGCTGCGCACGATCCTGCGCTACATCGGCTCCTGCGACGGCAACATGGAGCAGGGCTCGCTCAGGGCGGACGTGAACGTCTCCGTGCGCCGCCCCGGCGAGCCGCTCGGCACGCGCTGCGAGATCAAGAACGTCAATTCGATCCGCTTCATCGGTCAGGCCATCGACGTCGAGGCGCGGCGCCAGATCGCGATTTTGGAGGACGGCGGCGCCATCAAGCAGGAGACGCGGCTGTTCGACCCCGGCAAGGGCGAGACGCGAGCGATGCGCTCGAAGGAGGAGGCGCACGACTATCGCTATTTCCCCGACCCCGATCTGCTGCCGCTCGAATTCGATCAGGCCTATGTCGACGCGCTGGCGGCCTATTTGCCGGAGCTGCCGGACGCCAAGCGCGCCCGCTTCGTGGAGCAGTACGGGCTGCCGGCCTATGACGCGGGCGTGTTGGTCATGGAGCGCGCCAGCGCCGATTATTTCGAGGATATGGTCAGGGCTGGGGCTGATCCCAAGGCATCCGCCAATTGGTTGATCAATGAAATATTCGGCCGACTCAACAAGGAGGGGCTCGACGTAACGCGTTCGCCTATCTCCGCTCAGGCGAACAGCACTATCGTGCAAATGATCTCTTCGAACGAGATTTCGGGAAAGATGGCGAAAGACCTCGTCGAAATAGTCTGGGTCACGAAGGAGGAGCCGAGGGCGGCTGCTAGTTCGCGCGGCATGAAGCAGGTGACCGACACGGGCGCCATCGAGGCTGCGGTCGACGAAGTGATCGCGAAGAATCCGGACAAGGTGGCGCAAGCGCTGGCGAAGCCGACGATGCTCGGCTGGTTCGTCGGACAGGTGATGAAGACCACCGGCGGCAAAGCCAATCCGCAAGCGGTCAACGACCTGCTCAAAGCCAAGCTCGGCATCTGATTATTCGCGCGCGTCGTCGCGAAAGCGAATCACTTTCGCGGCGACGCTGCGCGATTTCGAGTTCGCGCGACAGCCTCATGACGCGAAAATCGAACGCGCGACATCATCATCGACAGATTTTTTTTCATCCATTCGCGGCGCCGTGAACTCACATGCGCCGCTTGCGCTCGCGCGCGCGCCGTCGACGCGCGAGCGCGCGCTCCGATGCGTGTCGGCGCGTGAAGAGTCTCGCTTTGCTTGGATGCATGTCGACGACGGCGACGCGCGCGCGGCGACGCTTCGTTCGTCTTGCTGATGTTTTCTCTTAGCTAAAGAAAATCAACAAATTGAATTTCAAGCAAGGCGCGTCCCGATACTTTGAATCTTTGCGCGACGCGCGCTTCATGGACGCGAAAACAGCCTCGTTGGCGCGGCGTCTTCAGCGCATTTTTCACGACGTGATTTTTGTGTTTCGTCAACGTCGGCGATCCGCTTCACGCGTGTCCGCGGCGTCGCGCCAGCGTTGTCGCGACGCCGCGCGCATGTTGTCGACGCCAGTCGCAAGCGTGAATCCACGCGGCGCCACTTGAACACACCATTAACCGCGTTACGCTAGCAAGGCTTGTTGTTGGCGGAACTGTACTCCGACAACACGGACTGTAAGGGGACCTAAGATGGCGAGAGCAACAACGAAGCGTAAGCCGGCCAAAAAGGCGGCGGCTAAGAAGGGTGCGCGTAAGACCGCGACGAAGAAGTCCGCGACGAAAAAGGCCGCCGCGAAGAAGACGACGCGCAAGGTCGCTCGCAAGACCGCGACCAAGAAAGTCGCTCGCAAGACCACCACTGCTCGGAAGACGGCCGTCAAGAAACGCGCGACGAAGAAGACCGCCGTGAAAAAGACCGCGCGCAAGACCGCCGTCAAGAAGACCGCGCGCAAGACCGCCGTCAAGAAGGTCGCCGTCAAGAAGCGCGCGACGACGCCGCGCAAGCCGAAAGAAACTCCGCCGGCGCCGCCGACCACGACTTCGGAGTCCAATTAGATCGCGCGCGCCGATCTCCCAAGGGAACGCTCGCGCCATGCGGCGAGGCAGCGGGATACAGCGTCACCCGAGAGCGCTTTCGCGTGTCTCGGGTGTTTTTTATTGATTTGAGTTGGTTTTTCCATGGGTTAGACATTCCCCCGCGAAGTCGCGCCACAAGCGCAGCGGACCGCGCGTCTCCAACTTGAGTTTCGCCCATTCGTCCGCGCAGGCGTGCATTTTCTCGCGCGAGGCGGGCGGCAATCTTGGCGGCGGCGCGGAAGTGTCGGGCGGCGGAGGAACCGGCAAGCGGCTTTTCGGCGGCGCGCCCTGGACGCGCGCGGCATCGTCCTTTGGCTCGCGCGGCGCGACATGGGACGGCGGCGCGTGGGACGGCGCGACATGCGATTGCGGCTTTCGTTCCGCGGGCGCTGGCGCCTTTTCCTTCTTCTTCGCTTCTTCGCGAGGTTTTCCGGGGGCGGTCTTTCCCGCCGTCGGCTTCGCGTTCGTATTCTCGGCTTCGGCTATTCCGCAGTGAACGCTGGCGCCAAGCGCCAGGATCAAAAAAGCGCGACCGAACCCACATGATCGTGGCGACGACGGATGGCTCGCCATCGGCTGATGTTCGGCGACGAACGGATCGCGAAGCACTGCCACTCCCTAATGCGCTCGCGCAATCCGCTGCGGCGCGACAACAACTTGTCTATCGCGCCAGGCCGCCACAAAACAAGCCCGCCACAAAACAAGATGGCGAGTGGCGCGATCAGAGCTTGGGGCGCCTTTGTCGGGTCGTCGCCCTATGATAGAGCCTTTGCTCATTGCGCGCGCCGCGTGAAAGGGAGCTTATGCACGACAGACAAGGGAATGCGCCCGTCGATGGGCGTCTTAGTCTAATCCAGCGTCCGCGCCGCAACCGGCGCAGCGAATGGGCGCGCCGTCTCGTGCGCGAGCATAGGCTCGACGCGAGCGATCTGATCTGGCCGTTGTTTGTCATCGAGGGCTCCGGTCTGCGTGAGCCGATCCCGTCGATGCCCGGCGTCTTTCGCTATTCGGTGGATCTCGCGAAGGAAGCGATCGCGCATGCGGCGTCGCTTGGAATTCCCGCCGTCGCGCTCTTCCCCAACATCGATCCGGATCTGCGCGACGCGGTTGGCGGCAACGCGCAAAGCCCCGACAATCTCGTGTGCCGCGCCTGCCGCGAGATCAAGGCCGCGGTTCCCGAAGTGGGCCTCATCACGGACGTAGCGCTTGATCCATACACCAGCCACGGTCACGACGGACTTCTGGAGGGCGACGAGATCGTCAACGACGCCACCGTGGCGGCGCTGGTTGGCCAAGCGCTGAATCAGGCGCGCGCTGGCGCGGATGTGATCGCCCCGTCCGACATGATGGACGGGCGGGTCGGCGCCATTCGCGCGGCGCTCGACGCGGCGGGATTCGAGCATATTCAGATCATGAGCTACGCGGCGAAATACGCCTCGGCCTTTTATGGCCCGTTCCGCGACGCGATCGGCACGGCCAAGACATTGCGCGGCGACAAGCGCAGCTATCAGATGGACCCCGCCAATTCCAACGAGGCGCTGCGCGAGGTCGCGCTCGATCTCGAACAGGGCGCGGACATGGTGATGGTGAAGCCGGGCATGCCCTATCTCGACATCGTGGCCCGCGTCGCGCGAACTTTTGGCGCGCCGACCTTCGCGTATCAAGTCTCCGGCGAATATGCGATGCTGACCGCCGCCGCGCAAAACGGCTGGCTGGACGGCGACCGCGCGATGATGGAAAGCCTGCTCGCCTTCAAGCGCGCGGGGGCCTCGGGCGTCCTGACTTATTTCGCGGTCAGGGCGGCGGAGCTGTTGCGGGCAGGGGCGTGAGACATTGGCGCGCCGCGCCTACGGGCTAGACAAAGCGGCGCGCACGTGGTTTGGCTTAAACTGGTCCGACGCCGCCCTCAGCGGGCGCGGCGCGGTTTGGCTTACCCCCTGAAGTCGCCTTTGCGCATGAATCGTCTCGCCGTCCCAGTTGTCATCCTTTTGTTCTGCGCTTGCGGCATGAAATCGGCTCGCGCGGATTTTCGGCTGTGCAACAACACGAGTGGCCGCGTCAGCGTGGCGATTTCCTATACCGACGGCCACGACTGGCTGTCCGAAGGTTGGTGGAACTTGCGTCCCTCGGCCTGCGAAGTGCTTTTGCGAGGCCCCCTGGCGGCGCAATATTATTATGTCTACGCGATGGATGAACGCGGAGGCGAATGGAAGGGGAAGTCGTTCATGTGCACGCGGGACCGGGAGTTCAGGATCGATGGGCGCGCGGATTGTTTCGCGCGCGGCTACGATCGCACGGGCTTCTTCGAGATCGACACCGGCCGCGACGCGCGCAATTGGACCGTGCAACTGACCGACCCGGCCGCGCCAATCGCGCCGGCGGCGGCGCAATAAACGGGAACGCGAGCGGCGCCCGCGAAAAGGAACAAGGAAAGAAATGAGAAGGCTGCGGCGCGTCAAGATCATCGCGACACTCGGACCGGCCAGCGTCGACAAGGCGGTCGTCACCGGCCTCGCCGTCGCTGGAGCGGACGTGTTTCGCATCAATATGAGCCATACCGACCACGCGGGACTTGGCAATTACGTGCGGATGATCCGCGAGATCGAACAGGAGTTGGGCCGGGCCATCGGCGTGCTGGTCGACCTCCAGGGTCCGAAACTGCGCATCGGGGCCTTCGCCGAGGGCTCGGCGCATTTGCGCAAGGGCGACAGTTTCGTTTTCGATTCCGATCCCACCCCCGGCGACGCGACCCGAGTGCGCCTGCCGCATCCGGAAATTCTCGCGGCCCTCAAGGTCGACGACACGATTCTGATCGACGACGGCAAGGTTCGCTTGCACGTGGTCGAGGCGACTCCGGAGAGCTCCCGGGCCGTGGTCGATGTCGCGGGGCGGCTGTCCAACCGCAAGGGCGTGAGCCTGCCGGAGACCGACATCCCCATCACGTCGATGACCAGCAAGGATCGCGCCGATCTCGAGGCCGCGTTGGTCGAGGGCGTCGACTGGGTGGCGATTTCCTTCGTGCAGCGGCCGGAAGACGTTGTCGAAGTGAAAAAGCTGACGCAGGGCCGCGCGCTGGTGATGGCCAAGATCGAGAAGCCGCAGGCGATCACCCGGCTCGAGGAAGTGATCGAGGTTTCCGACGCGCTCATGGTGGCGCGCGGCGACCTTGGCGTCGAAGTGCCGCTGGAGAAGGTCCCCGGCCTGCAAAAGCGCATTAACCGCTCGGCGCGCCGGCTCGGCAAGCCGGTCGTGGTCGCGACGCAAATGTTGGAATCGATGATTCTTTCGCCCCTGCCGACGCGCGCCGAGGTTTCCGACGTGGCGACCGCGGTGTTCGAAGGCGCCGACGCCATCATGCTCTCCGCCGAGAGCGCCGCCGGGCAATATCCGCGGGAAGCCGTGGCGACGATGAGCCGCATCGCGGAAGAGGTCGAGACCGACACGGTCTATCGCACCATCATCAACGCGCAGCGCGCCGACGCGCCCAATCCGACGCCAGCGGACGCCATCGCCGCCGCCGCCCGCGACGTGGCGCAGACTCTCGGCGCCAAGGCGATCTGCGCCTGGAGCCATTCGGGCGCCACGGCGCTTCGCATCGCCCGCGAGCGTCCGGTTTCGCCCGTGCTGGCGCTGACGCCGATACGCGACACGGCGCGGCGCCTCGCTCTGGTTTGGGGCGTCCACGCGGTTCAGACCCGCGATGCGAGCGATGTCGAGGACATGGTGGAGCGCGCTTGCGAACATGCGCGGATAGAAGGCTTCGGCGGCGCCAAGGGCGCCAATGACCGGATCGTGATCGTCGCGGGGATGCCGTTTGGCTCCCCCGGCGCCACGAATATGATCCGCATCGCTCTCGTGGGGGAGAAGAAGGCCTGAGTCCGGCCCCTTGGAGGCTCGTCACGCCATCTGGCGGCTTATTGCGCCGCCTTGGCGCGGCGGGGCAGGGGATAGTCCGGGCTCTCGTAGAGCGGCAAGATCGCCCTGCCGACATATGTTTCCTCGTCGACGTCGATCGAACACCCCAGTAGCGCGTTCGCCGGCATGTCTTCCATGACATAACGGATCGCATCCGCCGCGCGCGGGAAACGCTGGTATTTGAGCGATTTCTGGCGCATTCTCCCGCTCGTTCCCGAATAGAGTTCGGCCGAGGCGTCGTAGTCGAAACTGTTCATCGTTTTCTCCGCGCGGTAGCCTCTATTCGTTGGATGCGTTTCGCTTCGGAGGCGCGAATTCGAACAAGCGCCGGATCAGATCCGCTCCAACGTCGCCTCGGTGACAATTCGTTCCTGTCCGTCGCGATCGCTTTTGATCCGATATTGGAACCCATCTCCGCCGTCCGGCATCTGGCGGGTGATCTTGAAGGGCGTCTTCTCGCTTTTTCCGCCAATGCCATGCATGACGCTGGCGCCGACCGGAAATTTATGCGACACGACGATTCTGTTTCGTGTCGCCTGTCGCGGGGCGGGCTTTGTATCAAATGCGCTCATGAGATCTATCCGTTTCTGGAGGGTCGTCGGCCCGTCGGCGCGCGCCGTCCGGCCGGGATAGCGCTACTTCTTCTTGCCGGCGTCCTTGCTCTGGATCTTGTCGATCGTCGACCATCCCGCCGAGACGGCGGCCGCTCCGCCCGCAGGCGTCTTCGCCTTGTCTTTTTTGGGCTTTTTCTGTTCCCGATTGGAACGCTGCTGGCCTTTGGACATGGTGTTTTTCCTTTGTCGGCGGAGGACGGCTTCATGAAAACTTGATCGAAGCTACTTGCTGGCCGGCGGCGTTGAAAATACTCGATAGGCGCCGCAAGAAGGATCGCGCTATTAGCGGCGCGCCGAAACCGACGCGCCGTCACGTTATAAAATCAGACGGTGACTTCCAACCGATCGGCGGAGGATTTGCCGCTGCGATTGTCGACCACGATCTCGTAGGAAATCTTCTGGCCTTCGGCGAGGCCGCGAAGCCCGGCGCGTTCAACCGCGCTGATATGGACGAAAATATCGGCTCCGCCGGCGTCCGGCTGGATGAAGCCAAAGCCTTTTTGCGCGTTGAACCATTTAACGATTCCGCTCTGCATGGCATGTTCCTTTCGAAAGAACAGTTGGTGGCGAGCGCGAACGCGCGTCGCCCGTTACATCGATGTTCTGGGAAGGAAGTCATGTGCGGCCGCGCCAAGAAAGCGTTTAAGCAGAGTCGTTCGACCGAAACCCGATTTGTATAATATGGGGCGCCCGCGCCCAAATGACAATGATCGCCAGTCGCGACTTGCGTTCACGCCCTGTCAAAATGGGTGACGCCAGTCCGAAATCCGCCAATTCCCGGCGGAAGAACGCCAAATATACGCCCGATTTTATTTTCCATCCGCCGGACAATTTGGACGCCATTCCAAAACGACAGTGGCTCGACCTGAGCAGCTGATGGCTCCAGCGCCAACGAGGGAGAAGCCTTCGCGCTCGTAAAAGCGTCGGGCGCGGTGATTGTCGGCGTTCACGTCGAGCCGGATGCCGTCCGGCGCAGCTTGACGCGCCGCTTCGATCAACGCCCGCGCGGCGCCCGCGCCAAAGCAGTTGGGATGCACGCAGAGTTGATCGAGCCAACCGGTCTCGGGATGGATCACGACAAAGCCCGCGAGAGCGGGAGGCGCGTGTTCGTATAAGCAAAGCGTGATCGCGCCACCGGCCTCCAGCGCGGCGAGACGCGCCCTGAACCATTCGAGCCGCGCGTCGAAATCGATATCCGCGTAGGTCGCGCGCCAGGACGCGAGCCACAACTCCATCAAGGCGGGCGTGTCCGTCGCGGCGCGCCGCCCGACGCGCCGCGCGCGCGCGGCTTCCATGGCGCCGTCGCTCATGCTTTCCTCAACAGGTCCAGCAATTGCCGATGGATCGCTTCATTGCCCGCGCATATCTCCGATTTGGTCAGCATGTCCGGGCCGCCGGAGAGGTCCGTGACGAAGCCGCCCGCTTCCTTCACCAAAATGACTCCGGCCGCTATGTCCCAAGTTTGGATGCCGCGTTCCCAATATCCGTCGCATCGGCCCGACGCGACCATGGCGAGGTCGAGGGCGGCGGCGCCCAAACGTCTGATATTGCCGATTTTCGCCATGGCGGCGGCCAGTTCGATCTGAAAACGCGCGTGGTGGGCGAGCCCGGCGAGCGGGGGTATGCCGCAGGCGACCATCGACTCCGCCAAGGTGCGGCGCGCCGCGACGCGCATCCGGCGGTTGTTGTGGAAGGCGCCCTGGCCCTTTTCGGCGACGTAGAGGTCGTCGCTCGCGGGATTATAGACGAGGCCGGCGACGATCTGGCCCTCCCGCTCCAGCGCGACGGACACCGCGAAAATCGGTATTCCGTGCAAGAAGTTCGAAGTGCCGTCGAGCGGGTCGATATGCCAGACATGGCTTTTGTCCGCGCCTTCGACCGCGCCGCTCTCCTCCATCAGGAAACAATAGCCGGGCCGAGCGCGCGACAATTCCTCGAACAGGGTCTTTTCCGCGCGTCTGTCGGCCGCGGTCACGAAATCGCCGGGCCCTTTGACGGAAACCTGGAGATTTTCCACCTCGCCGAAATCGCGCTTCAGCCCGCGCCCCGCCTTCATCGCGGCGGCGGTCATCACATTCATAAGGGCGGAGCGGATCATCGAAACCTCGGTGCGGGGCGGCTGGCGCAAGCTTTAAGAAAAGACGATGGACGTCTCCGGGCGTGAATCAGCGCCAATTCTTTTGACTTCTGGCGCTTTTCAATGCCCACGCGCTCTGGCTCTAGTCAAGCGCCGGAAGGCGCGGGCGGTCGCGGGGACGGGTTCGCGTTTGTTAACTCATTCATAAAACTAGATCGCTAATAGCCATAATCGAACCCTTTCGGCCCTCTGTTTTGGAGTTCGCCGCATGCCAAAAACGCGCGAGGCTTTTGGGCAAAATGGCGCACCCGACAAGATCGCGCGCCCGCGCGCCGCGACGCGGACGCCCCCAGGCGATCGTCAGCGCGATTTTGGCCAGACGGCGGCGCCGCGCTCCCCGTTGTCGCGCCCCCCATGCATGACATCGGGTCAGTTGCTGAGGGTGGCGATCCTCGTGCTTGGCGCGGCCGCTTACGCCGACCGCGCCAATTTGATGGATGGTTCACGTTTTCGCGCCGATCAGTCGCAAGCGGCGGTCGATGTCGACGCCGCGCCGACGGCCTCCATTGGTCCGGGCCCGCAAAGCGAGCCGGGCTCGGGCCGTTAACCATTGCTTAACCTTTCGCGAGCATCCTGTAACCATCCCGCCGAGGCGGGAGATTCGGGTGGCTTTCTCCACCCCTCCTTTTACCTCCCTGTCGATAGCCTCCAGAGCCGCCGTTTCGCGGCTCTCTTTTCGTGCCGCGATCGCCCCGCGCGCGGCGCGACGCTTTCGCTCGGCTTCCCGGATTAAGGTTAAAAAAAACCTAACCGAGCAAACTGGCGCTAAATGCGCTAGATTGCTCGCTGTCGGGAACGCGCGGGGCGGGGCCCGGCGTGAACTTGCGCGAGCGTGACATGCGTATAAACGATTCATTTGAGGGCGCGCGGCAACCCGTGTCTTTTGTCGAAAAGCTTGCGGGATCGGAAGCGTTCGCCGCGATGTTTCGCGAGGGGATGACGCTGGTGGAGGAAGCGGCGGCCTATCTCGATGGAGCGGGACGCGATGAGGCAAAGGCCCTTCCACGCGCCGAGGCGCTGGCCTACGCCGCCGAGAGCATGAGATTGACGACGCGGCTGATGCAGATCGCCTCGTGGCTCCTATTGCAACGCGCCGTGAATCAGGGCGAGATGACCCGCTCGCAGGCGAGCAGCGACCGGCATCGGGTCAAGCTGTCGCATCAGGAATTCGCCTCCAACCCCGACGTGTTTCAGGCGCTTCCCCGCAAGCTGCGGGAGCTGTCGATCCATTCCGTGCGCATGCAGGCGCGCATCATTCATCTCGATATGTTGATCTACGCGCCCGCGGCCAGCGCGCCTCCGCCACTCAAGACGAGCCCCGTGGAGGAGCAGTTGGAACTGCTGCGCAACGCTTTCGCCGCCCATTCGTGAACGGGCGTTTTCGAGCGAAGCGGATGCCGGCTCGCGTTAAGAAAGCGCGTTAAAGCAAAAATACCGCAGCGCCGCCCCGGCGCCGCGGGAATCGCCTTTAGGGCTTGCCCGGAACGAATACAAAAAGCTCCCGGCGCATGGCGGCGGGAGCTTTCGCGTAACGACGGGCTCTGGCCCGGACTTTACTTCTTGGCGAAGGACAGTCCGCCAAAGCGCGAGTTGAAGCGCGACAGACGGCCGCCG
>PLZT01000305.1 GCA_003152255.1 Methylocystaceae bacterium
GCCGGCTTGCGTCGGAATTCGCACTTCGCGAAAGTTGATGACCAGGTAACTCATGACTTAGTGCTATGGGTCCGCAATCCCAGCATTTAAGGGTAAAAGAGCGCGCGACGCATGCTCCATCGTGCGGTAATTGTCACGGCAAAGGTCAAGCGCTGATGGCTAAACGACCTGTCCCTCCGACTGCGACCGAAGAAGAGGTCCGCGCCCTGCTTGAACGCTATCGCTGCCCCGTGCCTTTTCATGAGGTGCGCACGCGCTTCCTCGGCAATATAGCGTCCCCGATCATGGGAGCCTCGCCGATGAAGGAGGTGGAAAGCCTGTGGGGCGGAGAACTGCCAGAATTCGAGACCATCGACGCCGCCAACGAATTGATCGGCGCGCTCGTCATGGGTCTGTGGAACCGTCTCACGCGACACCAGGAACGGGGTAATCCCTTCCGCTTGACCCGTCTCGATGTTCCGGCGACCCGAGAAGGGCTTGCCGTCCTGGCGTTGATGCGGCGGCAGGAACTCGACGGCTTCATCGACGGGCTCTTTGGTCAAGAGACGGCTATCGACCTGTCCGAGCGGGCGACCCGTGGGCTCGACGCGCTGGGCGAGATACGAGCTTTGATGGCGGCGGTGTTCGAATTGGCGAACGACGAGACCAAACCGGCGACCAGCCTGGACGTTCAAGCCACACTCCGAAATTTGCGAGAGATGACGAAGATCGCCGAGCACGAGATACATGCGGTCGTTCTGGCTTGCACACGCGCCCGTCGGCAACTGCTCGAAACGTTGCCGACCTCGAAGCCCACGTTGCATTGAGCTGACAGCATCTCAGAACCTTCAAGGTCGCCAACATCAACGACCGATTTCGTTCTGAGCCTCTCGTAGCAGGCAGTGCGCCGTTCGCCGTCAGAAATGCTCCGCCGAAACGGGATAGACAAGGTGGGGGCAACGGCGATGCCACGATCTCGTGGGAGGTGCCCGCGTTCCCTACTACGGAGGCTTCACTCTCTGCATATCCTGTCTAAGGTTCTTCTCTACGTGCCGGTCATCCCCCCAAGTTCTATGAGCACGCACAGGACGATCCCCCCAAGTTGATACGCACGAAATTGCGCACCATGACGGAGTGCACGAATTGATTTTGGTCCAACGCTCGATTTCGGGGGTGAAATGCAATTGATCGCGGCGCGGTTTCATTGACTATGATTGCATTTCCTGCCTGCAACATACAAATCTGTAATCATTGATTTTCGTGCAATTCCATGCGTTTTCGCAATGGGCTATTCTCGGAGGCGGGTTCGGGCGATCTCTGTGACTGTCGCTCAGGACTGTGTGTCCCCGCTTTTTGTCGCCCTAACGTCTCTCTGGCGCGTGACGCGGCGCTGCATCCTGGACCCGGTTCACCCCCACATTGGATGGGTTGTCGCCGCTGAATTTTTGCGCGCTTTTCTCCAACATCCGTTGCGCAGAGATCGCTACCTTTCACTATGACGCTGGGTGCGCCCGTCTCGGGACGAGCATCCTCTGTAAAGTTACATCAACTGCGGCATGCACACGTGTGCAGGCCCTCGCCCGAAAAAATGGCTTTGCCCTCAATGCAACCTCGGGTCGCATATTCGGCTTAGCATGAAAACTTGGGTTCGACTGGCGTTTGATGGGCGGAAGAATTGAAGATGATTGCGGCGATCCGCAGAGCTTCGCGATCCGCTGGACTGAGCATGTTTGTGTTCCCCATGACGTTATTTCGTTACGAGCGGGCTTCCCCAGGATGCAAGGGGATTAGCCCAGCTATTTTGGGATGTGCAATTTCAACTCGTCGAGCGTGACTGGCCAGTTTTTCCAGATTGCCCCGGGTTCCACCAAGGCGTTGGATGGGCGGCAAGATGCTTGCGGTATTGCGTTCTTCGCTCGACTGGAAGCAATGCAAGCGCAGCAGCGAGGCCCCGCGCTTTCACGCTGTCCTCGAACATCAACCAGCGTTCTGGCTTCTCGTCCGGGGGTGGTCCTGGCAGGCTCTCGACCATCTGGAGCTTTGCGAATGGATTAGGCATGGTCTCCAGATATTCGAGTTTCTTGCCCCCCGAGACGACCAGTCGTCGCTCGACCCTGATCTGTGTCGGCCCGGGCAGCGTCTGTCCTTTGGCGAGGCGCTTCTTCGTCCGATTGTAAATCAGGGTTTGGTCGCCGCCTGTCTTACCGTGGGTAATTGAGGTCAGCTTTCCGTCGGTCCAGAATTGCATGGAGCTAAGGGCTTGCAGGGGTAAGAGTAGAAACCCGTCCATGCGGATGCCGGGCATGTCCACCGTCACATCGAGCCGCGTGATATGGGCGTGCTCGACAAAGTGAGACCAGCCATCCGGGACCATGGAGATCAAAACCGCGTGCAGCTGATCGAGCCCAATTGGTCCGAGGTCCACGGGCACGAATTCGAGGCGCATCTTCAGCGCCTTGTGCGTTTCTTTATCGTAGGCGTATTGAAGGAGTGGGCGTTTTTTCGGGTCAGTGATGCAGTCGAGAACGATCCTCTTCCCGACCTTGAATTCTCCCCCCGCCTTGCCGGTCTTGAAGACCTCTGTATCTTTGAAGTTCGACCAGATGCCGCTGTGGATGTCGATGGCGTCTTGTTCGTTCAGGATCGGGAGGACTAGGCTGATACGATCAATGAAGGGGATATAAGGGCTTTTAGTCTTATTATTCTCTGGAGGAGGGTCACTCTCTGCATCGGGAGTTTTCGTGAGGGTTTGGGGCTTGCTAGAGGGCTTGGCCACCTTAATGAAGTTCCACGCCATCCCGCCGCATCCATGGTTCTGAAGATATTTTCAGTCCCAAGAGCATGGCAGCAAGCGGTTAATGATTAGAAACTTGAAATCCACTTAATATCCGTTCCTTATACTACGTTAGAGAGCCAAATACAACTGGAAAAATAGCATTATCGACTGCAATTTTCGGCATTTGAGGTTGGTCCTCTCCCCAAAATCACGCCCAACCGAGACCGCCGATCAAACGCAGTTAACTGCGGAAAATTAATTTGGGCTTCCTCGATATAAGCTGAACACGTGTGCATGTCGCGTTGGGCGTTTGACTGAGCGCATCCATCAACCTGATCCCGCGATGAAGCGGCGGGCTTATCGAATGTTTCATCTTGCTGCAGCGGATCACCGCATAGCGAACATTTCGCTCGGCGATGATCCGTTGACGTAGCAGTATCGAAGCAGATGTTGCTCGATCTCCCCTGCTGTTATCTGCGGCGCGTCATGCCGTCGTCTCGGCAGGCAGCACGGCATTGATCTCGACCTCCGGGAAGCACTTATCGAAGAGCTTCAGGCTGGCTTCGGCACCGAGCTTTTTAATGCGCTCCTCCATCCTCGCCGCAGAGACATCATCCGCGAAATCCCGGCAGATATATTCGAGAGCAGCCTCGTCATCCTGGGCTCCCGCGACTTCCTTCGCCTTCGCTATCGCGGCATCGACCGAGGCCATCTGGTCTTCCTGGAACTTGAACGTCTTCTTTCTCGTCGGTGTGGCGGATTGCTGCCTGATCGCTTTCGGATCGTGCTCTTTCTTATGCGCCTTGACCTTTTCTTTCAGCTCCACCACCGTGTGCTGGTGAGAAATAGCAATCCACTCACTGACGTTCTCGGGCGTGATGACACGAGCAATCTCCCGCAGCTTACAGCAGCTCAAGCCAATGAAATTCTCGTCGTCCATTTTTGATTTCGTCACAGCGTCGAAGATGTCGATGCGATCCTTCGCCCAGCGATAAGACAGCCCAAATTTCTTTTCGACGAATTCGCTGAACGTGTCATGCGGCGCAAACCACTTGTTCCGCAGGATGGCGGCCAAGACGCCACCGAGTTTGAAGTCCACATTTTTCTTTTCCTCCAGAAGACTGGAGACGCACTGGATCGCCTCTTCTTTTTTGAGGTTTTCGATTTCCAGAATGGTGTCGGCTATAGGCGTTTCCTCGACGGCCTTCTCCTCAACTTTCTTCGGCATGTGAGGAATTTTGAGGTTTTTCGGCCCTGTCTTGGGCTCGGTCGGCATGCTGGTCGTAGAACCGGTCGAATTCTCCTCGGGGCCGATCTCGGCTGAACCGTCGGTCGGTTCCTGATCGAGAACAGGCGGCATGTTCGAAGGGGACCCCACTGTGGGGGATTGCAAAGAAGGCGTATTCATTGTCGTTTCTCCAAATTACGCGGTTACAGATTTTACTCACGCGGATTTTCAGCACATGTTTTGAGTTGACCGCCCGTGCCGATCCGCTGAAGCGGCGCTGGCGATTTCGATGGAAGGCTCCCCGGGTTCAACGACTACCAGGGGCCTTCGCTATTTGATTTGGAGGACGCTTGCGCGATTTTCAGCGAGCACGGCGACGCAAAGGCACTCGCACGGGCTCCACTTCGAAAGCCTCCAGCCAATCGTGCAGTTTGATCACATCGAACAAAATCAGCTTGCCGATGCGAATTCTCGGCGGTCCAGTGCCCACCGAAATCCAGCGGGCAATCGTGCGCGGAGACTTTCCAAGTTTGGCGGCGAGGCGTTTCGTAGTCAGGTAAACACGCCCACCGATCACGACTTCGCCGGCATGCACGGCTTGAGACGTTTGATAGAGCTGGCCTCGCAATTCTGG
>PLZT01000404.1 GCA_003152255.1 Methylocystaceae bacterium
GACCGCCGGTGACGGGCGTGGTAAACTCCTCGCCGGTTTCGGGGTCGCGCCAGTCGATCGTTCCGGCGGCGGGGTCGCGTTCCGTCAGAGCGACCTGCATGACCACGCCCGTGCGGGGATGGATCGGCAGGAAGGGCGAATAGCTCGCCGCCCGCTCCTCCCGGAACGTCGGCAGCATGATTTCCATGATTGCGTCGTAATGCGCGAGGATGCGCAAAAGTGCGTCGTCGAAGCGCCCCGATGCGTAATAATGCGTGGACGAGGCGAACTCATATTCGAAGCCGAAAGCATCGAGAAAAGCCCGCAAACGCGCGTTGTTATGGGCGCCGAAGCTCTGATGCGTGCCGAAGGGATCGGGCACCCGGGTGAGCGGCTTGCCAAGATGCGGGGCGAGCAGCTCCTTGTTGGGAATATTGTCCGGGATCTTGCGCAAGCCGTCCATGTCGTCGGAAAAGGCCAGCAATTTCGTGGCGATCCGCCCTTGCGTCAAAACCTCGAAGGCCCGCCGCACCATGCTGGTGCGGGCCACTTCGCCGAATGTGCCGATATGCGGCAGGCCGGACGGACCATAGCCCGTCTCGAACAGCACATGGGTCTGGCCGCTGGCTTCGACGCGCTTGACCAGCTTTCGCGCCTCCTCGAACGGCCAGGCCTGCGAAACATTCGCGGCTTCAAGGAGTTTGGCGGGAAAAGCGGACGATAAGCCGGGGGCGGACTCTGAGCGGGACATTTGGCCAATCTGCGCGAGGGCGGGGATGCCGCACAGTATGGAGGCCTCGCCCGTGCGTCAACGCCGGGCGGCGACGAATCCTCTTATTGCCGCATTCCCTTCGCGAGCAAAACGCGCTAGACGCGCGCTTGAGATTTCCGCGGCGCCGCGGAAAAACGGGCTTGGGACGACAGCGAGGCGGAAGATGGCGACGGAGCGCGTGGGAACTGAGCGGCTGGTGACGGTGTTTGGCGGCTCGGGGTTCGTTGGGCGTCACGTTGTGGGGGCTCTGGCGCGCGACGGCTGGCGCGTGCGCGTCGCATGCCGCCGGCCCGATCTCGCCTTCTTCCTGCAACCGCTGGGCGGTCCGGGGCAGGTTATGCCGGTGCAGGCCAATTTGCGCGACGCGGCGTCGGTGGCGGCCGCGCTGCGCGACGCCGACGCGGCGGTCAATCTCGTCGGCATTCTCGCCGAGGGCGGCAAGCAGAAATTCGCGGCCATTCACGCGGAAGGCGCCCGCGCGGTGGCGCAAGCCGTTAAAGCCGCCGGAATCAGCAATTTTGTCCATATTTCGGCTATCGGCGCCGATGCGGGGTCGGCCTCGTCCTATGCGCGGACCAAGGCGCAAGGGGAGGCGGCCGTGTTCGAGGCCGTCCCCGAGGCCGTGATCTTGCGTCCCTCGGTGATTTTTGGGCCGGAAGACGATTTCTTCAACCGCTTCGGAACGATGGCGCGGTACTTCCCGATCATCCCGATTGTCGGGGCGAAGACCAAATTCCAGCCGGTCTATGTCGGCGATGTCGCGCGGGCCGTCGCGCTCGCGCTCGCTGGCAAGGCGACGAAGGGCGCGATCTACGAACTCGGCGGCCCGGAGGTGAAGACCTTCGAGCAACTGGTCGATTATGTTCTGGCTGTCGCCGAGCGCGACCGCCATGTCGCCAAACTTTCGTTTGGAACGGCCAAGCTGGTCGCCGCGATCACTCAGTTTTTCGCCACATTGTCGCTTGGGCTTTTCCCGAAGCTTTTGACGATGACCGGCGATCAGGTCGAGCTGTTAAAGCGCGATAATGTGGTGTCTGAGGACGCCAAGGCGGCGGGGCGCACCTTGCAGGGCCTGGACATCGAGCCAACGGCGATAGAGACGGTGGCGCCCTCCTATCTCTATCGCTACCGCAAGACCGGCCAGTATCAGGAGCAGCGCAGCTAGATCTTACCGCGGCTCGGGTGAGAGCATCTTGTGGACGCGCACCATGAAGGCGGTGCCGAACAAGGGCGTCAGCAGATTGAGCCCCGGCGTCATGACGAAACCGGCGATGAACAGTCCCGCGAAAAAAATCTTGGCGCTGTTGTGCTGGCGCAGATCGTCCGCTTCCGCCGGCGAGCGAAAGCGCGTCGCGGCGAGCGCGAAATATTCGCGGCCGAACAGATAGGCGTTGGCGAGCAGGAAGGCGACGGCGTTGACGCCCGGCACGAACAGCAGCAACAACGCCACCAGATTGACGACGGTGGAAACCAGCGAAAAGCGTAGCGTCATCATCAAGGCGTCGAGCGGCGGCGCCGGCTTGCCGACGCGGCCGGCGGGATAGATCTCGCGTTCGACGTGCGCCGCGAGGTCGTCGACGAAAAATCCGGCGACCAGGATCGAAATCGGGCCTATCAAGAAGGCCAGCGCCACGAGTAGCCCCGCGCCGGTGGCGAAGGCGAGAATTGTGCGCAGCAGCGGATGATCCACCACGGCGACCGACAACGCCAGTTTGTCGAGCCCCGCCCAAGCGAGCGCGAGCAGCAGCAGCGTTAGGCCGAGGCTTTTATAAAGCACGGACCGAAAAGGCGGCGTGAGGATTTGGCGCAGGCTGGCGAGGGCGGCTTCGAGCATGGGGCTTCCTGTTTAGGCGTAGCCCGCGGGAAATGGCGCCGTCCGTCGGCGAGCGCAAGAGCCAATCCGGGATTCTTAACGCCGCGGCCAGCGCCAGCGCCTCTATCTACGTTAACCGAGAATCCGCGCGTTCACTTTGAATGAAATCCATTCGGAGAACCACGAATTTGAAAACCGCGACGCGAGGACGCATAAGTCCTCATAAAATAAGGGAATCCCCCCGCCGCATCTCTGTGGCGGGGGTAATCCTTCAGTGATTTCAAGGAAACCACTTTACCGTGGCTTCCCTTCCGATTTCCCAAAAGGATGTAAACCCCCTAACCCCTAAGCTCGACTTTGCGCATTTT
>PLZT01000049.1:0-2855 GCA_003152255.1 Methylocystaceae bacterium
CCTCGAGATGTTGGGGGGGCCGCGCTTCGTCGATCTGGCGCCCGCCGAAATCTATGCCTCCCTGCTCGACGAGGGCGGCTATCTGTGCTCGATCCGAACCATGTATCGCATCCTCGCCCAGCACAGCGAGGTCCGCGAACGGCGGCGGCAATTGCGGCATCCCGTCTATCAAAAGCCGGAACTCCTCGCCACAATGCCAAATCAGGTCTGGTCGTGGGACATCACGAAGCTGATGGGTCCAGCAAAATGGACCTATTTCTATCTCTACGTGATCCTCGATATTTTCAGCCGCAGAGTGGTCGGCTGGCACATCGCTGACGCTGAAACCGCCGCGCTGTTTGCGCCCCTGTTCGACGAGACGATCGAAAAACACGGCGTCGAACGCGGACAACTCACCCTACACGCCGATCGCGGTGGACCGATGAAAGCCAAGGCCACAGCCCTGCTGCTTGCCGATCTTGGCGTGACAAAATCGCACAGCCGACCTTACACTTCAAACGACAATCCGTTCTCNNCTGATGACGCCCGATCAAGTCCATTACGGTCAGGCCGACAAAGTCTATGACGCCCGCCAGAAAATTCTCGACATCGCCTTCGTTGCCAACCCAGAACGCTTCGTCAAAATGAAGCCAAAGCCGCCCACAAAACCAAGCGCCGTCTGGATCAACCCGCCACCTCAAAACGAACTGATCCAAGCTTAAATTCGAAAACCCGATGTCTCAAAATCGTTGACACGTTCCGGCAGGCCGCCGCTAGTCGTCGCGGACCTCTATTGAGTTAAGCTCGCACCACTCCCTCAAGGCTCTTTCCTCGGCTTTCGCCTCGAAATCGTACCACTGATCGAGCAAGCCCCTTTGATCCAAGAGAGCCTTGAATCTGGCGTAGGCACCCCTTCCGTTGAAAAATTGCCAAACGTCATCGAAGTCGTCGGGCAGAAATTCACGGGCGAAGTCCAACGCGAGCGGCTTCCCGAGATCGAGCTCTTTCTTGTCTGCTATTGGGATAAATTTTTCGGTGTCGTCGATATCGTCTGGCAGTATGTCCAAGTCGTCGCAGAGCTCGGAATGACAATAGAGCTTGCCGGACTGCTTGCACAAAAAGGCCTGATGCTCGCCCCCGCCGGCGGCGGAGACGAATTCGAACGCTTCCTGTATGTCCTTCAAGCTGACAGGCATGATCAATCTTTCACGCAATCAACGTGGTGCCACGCGTTCAACTCGGCCGCTGGTCACGAAGACCAGTAGACCTTGTTTCCCGCCGGTTGCAGCAAGATAGTCGCGCACCTGCTCCCGATAGAGGTCTATCACTGCCGTAGCTGGGTCAACGTCGCTCTTCCAATCGACGACCACATCGACATTGTTGCCCTCCTCAAACGCCAAGGCATCCGCGACACCGCCAATATAGATTGTGCCCTGCCCCGCCGAATCCGCCGAGAATACCGTCATTTCCGCTAGCAGGCGGGGCCTTAGCGCTGCCACTTCTGGGATACCAAGCGCACGTCTCACGGAGGCTGCGAGCTCAGGCGCATGTGGACCGTCTTCGGCGCGCGCCGCTTCAGCAACACCAAGTTCGGAAAGCAGCACTCTTGCTCGGCTCTCTAAAGTCTCGGCGCCTTCTCCAGTCTCGCCCGTTAGCACCTCTTCCAGCAGCTTGTGCACCACAAGCCCGCGCTCTCGACCGCCCTTGACCGTTATACGCTCGTCTTCACGCTGTGTCTCGATTGGGATGCTTTCGCTCAACGCGCCTTCGCCGACAAATACGCCCTCGTCCGAAAGCTCCGGCTCCTCTCCGGCGGTCCCATCGTGACGGCTTGGGCTCTGCCAAACAATCGAGCGGCGGGTTGCTGCGATCACCGCAGCTTCCGTCTCCCAGGTCGTCTGATCCTGGCCGTTGGCCATTTCTTCCGATGCAGCGGTTGCCCGCCTGGAAAGTGCCGCAGCATCGAAAGTGGGGATTTGGGTCAGATCAGCATTCAAGAGGCTGAACCAGTCGTTTTGAACACGCTCACTCTGCCGCGGCAAAAGTAGCAAGTCACATGCGCGCGTGAGTGCAACATACCAAAGCCGAACGCGTTCCCTTTGCAGCTGCCCCTTCTCATCGGCTTTGACAACATCATAGTCCGGCCCGGCGTAACCCATGAGCTTAAAATGCACCGTGTTATCCGACCGCCGATGTAAAAAATCCATCGACTCATCGAGCTCGGTCGGCGAATTGATCGGGATCACGATCGGCCATTCGAGGCCCTTGGCCGAATGCATCGTCGAGATCGACACGGATTCCGCATCGGCGTCGGGACGGCCCTCAGTGTGCTTCTGCGTGTCGTCCCAATTGGCTCGGAGCGCATCCGCAAAAGCGACAAGGCCGCGGGTCTCGTAGGCGCGGGCCATTTCCAGGACCATCTCGACGTTCGCTAGCGCGCGCTCCGCATTCTGGCGGTAGCGGACTCTCAGAATCGGGCGAACGTTCAACTCCTCGATCGCCTCGGCCATCAAGTGATAGGGCGTTGTCTGGCGCGCCCTTCGCGCGAGATTTTGCAGCACCTCAAGTGCGTGCTTCAGGATTGGATTGGTGATGACCTGGCAATCGGTCCAAAGGTCAAGACGCGGAGTTTGGCTTTCTCCAACGGGAGGCAGCCCGATGATAGCATCGGCGATTTCCTCTTCCGTTAGTCCAACTAACGGACCGCGAAGCAAGGCCCCAAGCGCCAGCGTATCGCGTCGATCGGCTATTGCGCGCGCAACCGCTATCATATCCTGGACTTCTTGGCGTGTGTAGAAGCTCTTTCCAGCTTGTGAGGCTATCGATATTTCGCGCCGTTCCAAAGCGCGCTCGTAAATCCACAGACTGGTGCCCGT
>PLZT01000049.1:2893-19987 GCA_003152255.1 Methylocystaceae bacterium
GGCTGCAACGCCGTGAAGCCGGGTTGCCCGTTTTCCGGGGAAAGCAGTCCTTGAAACCGATCATTTGCGAAGTCGATGATCTCCTTCAGTGATCGGAAGTTGGCGACAATTTCCAGCACGGCGTCGGGAGCTTGTGCAAGAATCGCGCGCTTGGCTTCAAGGTATGTGTCAACGTCGCCACCACGAAAACGATAGATCGCCTGCTTCGGATCACCGACGACAAACAGACTGCCAGCCCGCAGCTTACGCTCTGTCCACGGCGCTCCTTGGTCACCCTCCCCGCAAAGGCGCCACAGAATTTCGGCCTGAAGCGGATCGGTATCCTGGAACTCATCAACCAGAATGCGTGGATAACGCTGCGCCAGCGCCTGTCGCACATGCTCATTGCCGGCCAGCAGATCGCGCGCGTGATAAAGTAGGTCGTCGAAGTCCAGAAGCGCTGCCTGCCGCTTATAGTCGGCGTACAATTTTGCGAGGGGTTCGAATTCGGCGACGAATTGTGCAAAGGCACTTGCCGCAACCGCGGCTACGAAGGCTGCATAGGCGTCGCTGCACCGATCGTAATGGGCTTGCGCCGCATTGGAGAGCTGCGCTCCGCGTGGTTTGCCAAGGCCCTTAGCGGCCGCCGCGCTTTCCCATCTCCCTTTCTTCCTCCAAGCGACGAAACGATCTTCTGCACCGTGCTTGCAATCGGGGGGAACGTGGAGGAGGAGCTTCGCCACACTCCGTCCGGTTAGTGGACCTTCCCTCGCTTCATCGACGAGGCCCTTGAATTGCTGAAGGCCGTTGATGATGTTCGCGGTGTCCTCTTCCTCGACGCCACATTGTGCGTACAATCCGGCGAATGCTTCGATTGCGTGTGAGACTTCGTCGAGGATGCCAGGGTCAATTGCCGCAGGGGGTGCCGTAGCCGTTCGAGTCTTCCTAAGAAACACTGCAGTCTCTTGAATGCGCTTTATGACCTGGTCTGGCTCGTCCACCAAGAGTTCTGCGAAGAAGTCCTGCTCGCCGAGCGCTGGCAATGGAGGTAGCCGGCCGAGGCCCTCTGCACCCCGATCGCGACCGAAGCGAGCTGACAGCCAGGCTTGTACTAAGTCTTGATAGGCAAGGTCGGCCGCCTCCGGGTCAATGATCGTTGCCCCCGGGTCGATACCTGCTTCGACAGGATAGGGTTTGACAAGCTGCTGACAGAACCCGTGAATCGTCGTGCAGGTCAGCTCATCAAGCGTTTCGTTCGCCGCGGCGATCGCCGCGCACTGCCCAGCGGAAAGGCCGTCGGGCAGTGCAACCCGCAATTCATCCGGAATGTCCGCCCGCGCCAAGCGGGTAACGAATCCCTCGATGCGCTCGCGCAGCTCCGACGCGGCGGCCTCGGTGAAGGTAATCGCAACGATCTCGCGGGTGGGGAGGCCCGCCGCAAGAAGAAGCGCCACGCGCCCCGCCATAAGCGCCGTCTTACCGCTTCCGGCGCCAGCCTCCACCAGGAGCGTTGTGCCGTGATCGAGTAGTGCGCGACGCCGCGCGGGCAGATCGGGTAGAACACCGGCCTTAGACATCACTCCATCTCCCACAAAGGTGAGAGATCGGCGAGACGTTCAGCGATAAGGCCGCTCTTGAGCTCGAAGTAGCTTTGCTTCGCGCCGCCGGGCAGCGCAAAGGCAAGATCATTATTATCATCCTGCGCTCCTGCCCCGGGCAGCATATTCCCTGCCTTCGCGTAACGTTGCACGGCAATGGCAAAATCTGCCAGACATGCAAGCACTGCCGCCGGCTCTGCGAGCGGATATAAGCTGTCCTTTTTCGCCCTTGGAAATAGAAGCCGCGTCTCAACGTCTTTCACGGCTGGCACGAGCGAGCTAACCGCATAGGCATAGAGACAGCGCTGCAGTTCCGCTCCCCCCTTTAGGACCGGTTGCTTTTTGCCAGGCGACTTCCCCGACTTGTAGTCGGTCACACGCGCAATTGTGCCTGCACCATCAAGGTCGAGTCGATCAATCGATCCGCCGATCGCAACCGTCGTTTTAGGAATCACAACTGGCTTAGTCGGGTCCCACGGCAACAAGGCGCGGCGCTCGTCGGTCAAGTCCTCCACGCTCGTATCGCCACCAAACGGTATTTCGGCCCAGCTTCGCTGCCCCGACAGTGATTGCTCTCGGTATTCCAAGGCGGCAACTGCAAGCATGCGAATGTCGTGCAGCTTGCGTTCCCAAATCACCGGTGGTGGTATCGGGCGCGTGCGCTCCCATTCCCGCGCAACAGCATCCAGGGCCTCCCCAACAGCCGCCGCAATCGAAGCGTCGTCAGCGGCGCCAAATCCTCCCGGCTTCGCTAACTCAAGACCCGATACCGCGCGTTCCAGCGTCTCATGGAGAATGTTTCCAATAGCCAATGGATCAAGCTGCAGTGGCTCCTCAGTCTCATCGGGCTCTTGCCATCGAAACCCATAGGTCCACAGATACCCGAGCGGGTCGCGCAATAGCTTTGTCAGCGACGTGGCGGACTGCCGTCGATTGAGGGAGGCAACGATGAGGGGGTGATTGGCTTTTATCAGGCCGTCATGAGCCGTTAGTCGCTCGGTGTGCCAATCGATCCAACAGGAGCGCGCAGAACGAGCCGCCGGCAGGTCCTCGAACTCCGTGGGTCGCGCGAACAAACGATCAGTCCACCCGGCTGCGTGCTCCGGGATGCGGGCGCGTTGTCGGTATATCTCCCCCGGCACCCTCGGATACAGCGGTGAAACGCCGTTGATGCGCCCTTGTGTGTCGCGCCGCGCCCGCGAGCATACGACTTGTCGGGCTGTTGTCTTGAGGATCGTGTCAAAATCCCGCCGATCAGCTTGATGCACCGGCAGAGGATCAAGCAGAGATGAAGGCACGATATGGTTTGGCAGAAGCGCATCCTCGGCCTGGTGACGTGGCCAGGCGCGCGAGGTGAGCCCAACGAGCCGCACCCACGACCGCGGATTGGCCGCGAGAGTCGCCGCTGGCGCCCAGATGATATTTGCTTCCTGAGCCACCTGATCGGGTAATGCGAGAGATGCGAGCGTCACATCGAGGGCTTCGGGGGGCCCCTCGGTCAGCGCCCGCTCCCAAATCGCAAGGCTGCGGCCACGCAAGAGAAGGGCACCGACCTCCCCTGCCCGCTTTAGTCCCAACGCCAGGGTTTCAGTAAGGCTGGTAAGAACACGAACCACCAATTCAGAATTTCGGTCCGCCGGGTTTGACATTGCTAGCAGAACGTCGCGCCATGAGGTAGCGTCAAGCAGTGGTGCGTCCTCCGGAAGATCGCGCCACCAATTCCCGGGGACGATCTTAAAAGCAGGGTTCTGTGAGCGCAGTAACGCGATCAAGCGTGTCATGCGCGCTTGGCTGAATCCCCGCAGCAGCACCTCGGCCAGCGCGGCCGCGAGCTGGCCCTCCGGCGTCGATAACGCTTTGCGGCCATGGACGAAGTGCAGATCGATACCGGCCATCTCACTTAGAGCCTGAAAGTGATCGTCCCACTCCGCCGGCGATGCGGCTGCGATGGCGATCTCCTCTGGTTTGGCTCGCCCACTGGCAAGAAGAGCCCGCGCCCAGCGCATTGCTTCCAGGGCTTCGTGGCGTGGGCTTGCGCAGGATTCGCTCTGAATTTCGGGTTGCTCTGGTGCCGTCTCAATGACAGCAATTCCAAGCTCTCGCACCCAAGCAGGCACTTGGCGCGGACCCGCCACCCACCCAATTTCTGTCACGTTCCTCAGCGCAGCGAGGAATGGTCGCCATACTGGCGACATTTCTGTTCTGCCGAGCACGTGGATCGCCCCAAATAGGGTCTTCGCGTGCCGAAGGTGCGGAAGCGCAAGAGCAACTAAGTCCGCGGGCCGCCGCATTGACGGAGGCAATCGCTTCAACACTTCAGCCTCAAGTCGGGTCACGGCATCAACACGCGACCGAACGAGGGCGTCCGACGTTTTGGCCAGTTCGGTGAATTTGAGGCCTGCGGCCCAAGCCTTTTGAAGCGTCGCAGCCGCCGCTCGTGGAAAGCCCGGAAGTGTTTTGACGTCGTTGAATTCCCCGAGGTCCATGGAAATGGCTTCGCCAATTGCCTCTTTGAGCGAGTCGGAATTAATAGGCTGGAGAAATCCGCCCGCTAACCGCGCAACTAGGTGTTCGATCGCAAGTGCCTGCAATCCGTGCCGGCGCTCGATCGCTGCCACTGCGCGAACCTGACGCCACGAGAGGCGAGAATGTATTACAAGCGTCTCGCGCACGAGCATTGCCCATTGAGAAAATGATGAATCAGCCTAGCACCGCAGTGACATAACCACACCCTAAAGTATAGCATTGGGCTAGCGAAACTTAGAGCGGAATCCGATCAAACGGCATCGGCTCCAATCGCCGTGGTGGCGTTCCCAACTATCGGGGCAGGCGACCCCGATTCAGGTTGCTCGGATTCTGCTCTAAGTCGATTTTATGCCGGGCCACGCTCTCGTAAACGGGGCCACAAAGGCGTCTCCACCCGGGAGAGTTTCGATCCCTGGCGTGACCCCCTATCGACGATCATTCCGAGCCGATGCGCGTGATTATCAGATTACCATCCTCACCGAGGAGGAATAGCCCGACATAATGGAGAGTGTTTTAGCTTTGTAATGGCCGTTGCCGGAGGATTATACCGACGAGATCTTGGAGGGCCGGCTGTTCCCGCACGCTGGGGTTCCGTCGGGCCAGCGGCGGCGGGTGGACCCGAACTGGGCAGGGCTGGCGCGGGATATGAAGCGGTCCGGCGTCAATATTGATGGTGCTGTGGGAAGAATACCGGGAGGAGCATCCGGAGGGCTATGGCTACAGCAATCGTCAGGTAGATCATCTTTCGAGCCGCACACGCAGGCGCCGCGCCCGCTCTTGGAACGCGCCTTCGCCGCCCTCGAGAATATCGCAAACAGCCTTCCGGATTTCTGCGCTCTCCAGTCCCCCCGAGCGGTAGGTGATCGGGGGCAGCGATCCATGGGGATGTGGTCCGGACTCTGCGATGATGATTTGGTCAGCGTCGGTGTTGATGACCAGGTTCGCGTTGTGCGTGACCATGATGACTTGGCGATGCGCCTTCGCCTCGATGAAAAGGTGGACGAGCTCGTCAAAGACCGATTTTGGATCGAGGTTCTCTTCAGGCTGGTCGATCACCAGCGGCCGGTTGTCGCTGTCGTCGAGAGCCAGATAGAGAAGTAGGAGAACAATCCCGCGCGTGCCCGGTGACAGCTTACGGATGTCGACACCGTCATAGTCGATCCCGTATCGGATCGAGATGTGACCGGTGCTGAAAAGCCATTGCGCGAAGCGTTTCGACCACGCTCGAAACTCCGCCTGATCGGTATGCGCGACCGGGGAATGGTCCATCAGATCCTTCTGATAGAGTCGACGGAATTCTGCCATCGCGGCAATCACTCCGGCTGAATCGCCCGTCTCCCACGGGCCCTTGAGCACCTCATTCGCCTTTTGCAGCAGTGTGCCCTTTCCCCGGAAGGCTCCGGTCTTTCTGAGGTCGATGAGCCCGTCTTCGGCCTCGGACGCCCATTGCTCCATATTCGCGATGCGGGCGACCGAAAAGGAGAGTTTTTTCAGCGTGCCCGACGCTGCGCTGAGCCGCGCCATGAGCGGCGCGTACAGTTGCTCGAGAACCGACTGTTCCGCCACGAGCGCGTCGAACGCCCTTCCATAGGCTTCCTCGCGCTGCGTATGGAGCTCACGGGCGCGATCTTTGGCGCCCTGCGCATCCTTCAGCTTCTCGGTGAGAGTTTGCAGCGCCGCGGTCTCCGTCGCGATGTTGCCCGAAAGCGCCGTGTATCGCCGTTGCGTCTCCTTGTCGGCGCTGACAAACTTCTCGAGGCGCGCCATCTCCGCCTCGAGCAAGGCCTGCGACAAAGTGCTGAGGGCGGTGTCGTCCGGAAAGTACGGCGTGTTCTGCTCGCCTGGCGTCGGCGAGGTGCCTTTGAGTTCGGCGATCTTGCCGTCGACCAATTTGACGTAGCCGGTGAGATCGCTATCGACTGCGCCCTTGTAGTCCAGCAGGAAGACCGCCCACTGTTCTGCCGACATGCCGCTGTGCGTATGTCGCGCCTGGGCCTGTCTCAGCGCGTCCGGAGCCTGGTTGCGCCGCAGATCCTTCACTTCGTCCTGCATCGCGAGAAAGGTTTGCCGCTGGCCAGCGAATTGCCGAAGCTTCGCCCGCACCTCGTTGGCGGCTCCCGCCAACTCGGTATGCCGCTGCGCGCGCTTCTCACTGCCGGCGGAAACGAGCTTCGCACGGTCGGCCGCATAGGCGCCGACCAGCTTCTTCTTCTGCGCGACCTGCCCCTCATAGCTGGAAGCCAGCTTTTCCTTCTCCAGTTCCGTGCTGATCCGTTCGGAAATCTGCGCGACGGCTTCGGCCTCGCGATCCCGGGCAAGACGATGCCGAGACGCACGGTGCTCAAGCAGTTCGGCGAAGTCCAACGCGCCATCCCGCGCGTCATCGGAATGCGCCTCGAAGATCACACGCTCGATTTCCCGGAGCAGGCCGTCCGTCAGGCCGCTGGACGAACACAGCTCCTCGACAAACTGCTGCGACAGATAACGCACCCGCTCATAGCTGAACGGTCCACTCGCATCCGAACCGTCGAGCGCGCGCGTGGTAGGCTCTCCCGCCGCCCAACTCACCTTGACCTTCCCGTCGCCGAGAAGGGGCCGCGCTCGCACGAGGAAGGAGGGATTGGCCCACTCGTCGGCGTTCCATGCCTCGTCCGAGATCGAGTCGCATCCCGCCGCGATCATGTCCGCGAGTGCGGTCTTACCGGAGCCCCGGGCTCCGACGATGGCGACGAGGCCAGGATTGAGAGGAATGACCGGCGTCTTCGCCCAAGGCGCATTCAGAATCTGGATCTCCGAAATCACCTGCGAAGGCGTGGCCGACGCCGGCGGCTCGGCGCCGACATGCGCGCGGCCGCCGGGATCAATGCAGGCCTGCCGCAGGGCATCGAACTCCAGCCCTCCCTTGATCCAGGAAAAGCGATCTCCGAATGGCGAAGCGACATCGTCCAGCTTGTGCGCGTCGCTCCCATGCAGACACGGCTTCAGGCCACCATACCGGGCACGCATTTCGTCGGGACCGAGGTCCCTTTGGCCGAGCCAGAACTCCCGTTGCGCCGCGCTGCCGGCGAAGATCACATCGGCAAAGCTTTCGATCTCGCGCCGGATCGTTTGATCCGCAGCCTCTCTCACCCCGGACGTGCCGTCGGTCGCACCACCCGCCACCCCGATCAGGACGTTCTTCTTCGCCCATCCACTCTCGGAGAACACCTCGCGCAGTTTCTGGAAGTTGACCTTGAACTGGTTTGCCCCATAGCTGAGCGCAGCCCGATCGTCGGTGATGCTCGGATCGGCCTTCTTGCCCAGCCGGATGAGGTCTGCCCGGGTACAGTCGAAGCGATCCTGCATGACGTTGAATTGCAGACGCGTCAGCAGGCGCTGCAATTCGTCGACATGCTGAGGGTCCTCTGGACTGACGAACAGGTGGAGATTGACGAAACCGCCTTTGGCGGTGGACACATCAAGCCTCAGCTCCACACTCGGAAAGACCAGTTTGGCGGCGGGCAGCCGCCCGGCCGCCTTATGCCTCAGCACCTCTTCGTAGGTGTCAGTCACATAATAGTCGGTGACCGCGATCGCCTCGATGACCGGCGTGGCCTGCTCAAGCGCCGTGAGGTAGTCATTCCACGCTATGGGGCCGCTGAACTGGTTGTTCATGACCGTGCCCGGCGCATGAATGTGCGGCTCCCACCTCCGCCACTCCGATCCCCGATTCAGCATCCTCCCCCCTTCTATGCGCCCGCACGGTTGGCCCGCGCCTCAATGTCGGCACATCGCGCCATAAGCGCCTCGAAGGACTCCGCATCCTCCAGCAGCAGCCCATCTTCGACCATGCGCGCATAGTCCTCTTCGAGGGCCTTAAGCGCGTCGCCGGCGGGCACAAGGCGCAGGCCGCCGCTCACCGCGGCCGCGTAATCAATCGGAGCGCGGTCGGCCGCCTTCTCGGCGAAGAACATGCCCTTGTGGCGCGCGACCGCCGTTGCCAGCTCGCGATCGGCAAAAGCGGCATCCGCCAGGCCGGCCTCATCCAGCCGCACCACGTCGTGCCAATGACGCGCGAAACGGTCGCCGCGCAGACGGTCCTGAAGACAGAAGACGTGGATGGCGGTGGCCTTCTCCCAGAAGGTCCGCTCAGCGTGCATCACGCGCGGCCGAGCGGTGGGGAACGCCACACCCTCAATCAGACCGGACGCGTCGCATGTGATGTCGCGCGGGCTCGCCGGCTCTCCGGTTGAGCGCGCACCGAACTCGAGCATCACGCTCGGCGCCACATAGCCCGACCCCGTCGCCGTCGCCTCATAGTCGATGAACAGTTTCTCGCCTTCGACACGGATCGCGGCCGCCAATTCTCCGGCGGTCAGAGCGTTCGCGATGATCGGCTGCGCGGTCCCAGCCACCCATTCCGGGAGGCGCTTGCGCACCTCGCTTGACCAGCGCTTTTCCTCGCTGCGCGTCTTCGGCAACGCCTCGCCGTTGTCGCCCACGAGATCCGGCGCAATGGCCCGGATGTCGTAGGTCAGATCGACGTCTTCGGAAAACCGCCGGATGACCCCATACGCCTTCGACAGCGACGTGCCGCCTTTGAACACCAGATGCTCACCGAGCGCCGATCCGTAGAGAGTGGCCAGCGTCCAGACCACCCACACGTCTTTTTCGAGGAGATGCGCGGGGCGACCCGACCGATCGGCCGCGACGCCCAGGGCGTCGCGGCGATCCGAGGCCGGAAGGCGGAGAAAGGGGTCATCCATGCGCGGCCTTCCCAACGCTGCGCGCGAGCCAGGTCGGCAGCTGCGGCGCCGCCGCCACCAGTTCATTGAAGGTGGACGGCAGGAGCTTGCACTTCAAAGTCTTCAGCCCCGCCTCCACGTTCTCAGGACCAAGCCACGCAAGCGCCCGGACCGCCTGGCCAGCGGGCTTATGGGCCAGGGCGAGCTGCCAGCGCGGCGCGTGCCGGAGTTCGACCACCTGCTTGCCGAGATTCATGGTTCGGCTACGGCCCGAGGTCAGATAGACCGACCGGACGGGCACCTGTGTGGTGAGACCAAGCGTGTTGGCCGCCGCCGCACCGCTGGACACGATGACTTCGCCCCGCTGGCTGGCGAGCGCCTCAACCGCCTGTTCCACCGAGGGCGACCGCGTGCCGAACCGGCTCGCGACGGGACGCAGATAGACACCGCGACCCGCCCGGATCAACCGGCCACGCTCGGCCAGACGCGACAAGGCCTGGTCCACCGCAGCCCGATTGCCAAGGTAGAGCAAGCTCTTGGCGGACAAGGGCGTCCCCTCGGGCAACCCTTCCGCATGCGCCAGAATCTGTTCGGTCAACCGCTGCATGGCTCACCTCCTGTCAGAAATATACACGGTTTTCTGACAGTCTTCAAGAAGGTCCCGGGCCGATTGGTCGGGCCCTGGTCGCCTAAATCGGCCTAGACCCAACAGTGATACTGGTGGCGAATTCGGGGTCACCCTAGGCAGCCCTCCGCAAGGCCTCGAAGTGGGAGCATCGCGTTTTTGCTCTTGGAGTGTTGGTCCACCACGCGTCCATCCGGACTAAATTGATTGCGACGGCGGTGGCGACGTGCTGCAGGCGTGTCTTCGGGAGCCCGATATAGCGGCATCTCCGCAATCCGCAGCGGCGGATCGCCTGTTCATGTGTTCCCTCAATGCCTGCGCGTGCGGCGTAGCTTTGTTTGAAATCTTCCGTCGTTTGATGCTTTCGGGCGGTTTGCAGCGTCTCATGATGCTGACGCGATTGCAGTCCAATGATGCGGGGCTCTCGCTTGGCTTTGGTGCACTTGGGCCGCAACGGGCAAGGCGTACAATCCTTGGCGGAAAATCTTGCCTCGAAAACAGCGCCGTTCTTCGGATAGGTGTTTGGTAGCCACGAGATACTTTGCTTATCCCCCGGGCAGGTGACAATTTGCCGGTCCCAATCGACTGCGAACGCTGATTTGTCAAAGCCGTCGCCAGATCGCGCCTGCCAGCTGGGATCGTCGGCCACCGGCCCGACAATGGTAACCCCGTAATCGCGGGGATTGTCGGCGAGCACGCGCGCATCCGTGTATCCCTTGTCGACGAGGTGCTCGGCAGGTAGCAGGTCGTGGTCTTTAAGTGACTGATGGACAGTCTTGAGCATGTTGTCGTCAGGAACTGTCGCCAAGGTCGTTTCTGTATTGGTGATTAAATGCGGTGTTTCCGGATCGCAGCTCTCCGTGAGATGCACCTTGTAGCCGACCCAAGTGGTTTCACGCTTCTTGCTATATCGCGCCTCAGCATCATATGGGGATGAAATCAGCGAAGCTGGCGCAGGCATCTCTTTGACCTCGCGCCATCTTATTTGACCGTTTTCCTCAATATATTGTTCGGCCCAGACCTGCCTCAGCATCCGCACCGCTGGGAGTTGCGCCAATTCCGGAATTCCGGTCGTATCGATGGCAAGCAACAGCTTTCGGCCATCGCCGCCGATTGTGCTGGCCAATTGCTCTCGCGCGACGTCGGTCTTCGGCAAACGATAGTTTTCGACGCGGCTACCGTAGCGCTCGTACCATTCATCCGCCGCCAACGCCTGCAGCCATTGTGGCACTTCGACCGCTATGTCGTTCAGCGCGGCGCGCAGAGTTTCGCCGACACGTTCGAGCCGATTGAGGCGACGCACCGCAGCAAGCACATGCGTCGAGTCCGTCCTCTGCCGCCCCCGCGGCTTTATCAGTTCAAGACCTCGTAAGCGATCAAGCAAAGTGTCGAGCAGCAGCCCCTCAGACGTGTCTGCAATCAGACGGCTACGAAATTCACTGAGCACCGTATGATCAAAGCCAAGATCTGTCAGCGATAAGCCGAGCAAATATTTCCAATCGATGCGGCCTCGAACGGCGTCAGCTGCCTGCCGGTCGGACAGGTTCTCCGCAAACTGTATCACGGTGATCATTGCCAAGCGCCACGGGGAGAAAGCCGATTGTCCGCGGCTCGGATAGAGCGATGCGAAAGTCTCATCATCATAGATCGCGCCTAACTCGTCCCGTATCCGAAGATAGATATTGCTCTTCGGGAAAGATGAACGAGCGACGCGCTCCGTTTCCTCAGGAACCGGGCCGATTGGGTGAATTTGAAGCGACATGTCCATCCATCGATTGAAGAATCAGATGGAAAGAAAAATTATCGATCAAGAATCGGCGCGACTCGCACAAAGATACACTCAACCGTGAGTCAAAGTGACGCAGCCCGCGTGACTTGCGCCCGTCCCCGAATTCGCCACCAGTATCACTGTTGGGTCTAGGCCGACACAGGGTGCTTTCACTGCTCGGCGTGATAAAGATCATTTGTTCTGCGCCCTCCTTGAGGCGGGCGGCCATGGCGCCGTCGCCCCCTTCTCTGAAATGTGGCGAGATAATGGACTAAGAATGCAGACACGCAGACGCATAGCCATACTCGTAGGCGCCATCGTTCTGCTCATCGGCGGCGTCGCTGCGAAACGAAATGGATTCGCCCTTCGCGAATGGATTGGTCTATCGGGAAAGCCCAGCTTTCTTATTGTTTCGGGCAACATCGAAGCCCACCAAAGCGTCGTCAGCTTCAAGACGGTGCAATCGCGAATTATTGACCTGCCGTTCGACGAAGGCCAGTGGGTAAAAGCAGGCGCTTTGCTCGCAAAAGTCGATTCGTCGGATTACGCGCAGCAGGTGAAGATCGGCGAGGCCAGCTTGAGCGTGCAACAACGGCAACACTCTGTATCGAAGCAAAATCTGGAAGCCGCGGGTAGAACCGTCGTCAGCGATGAAGCCGATCTTGAAATCAAGCAGCTCGAGTTCAATCGAGCTCAGACGCTGATGACGAAAGGATCGGGAACGGTTCAGGCGCGCGATCTCGCGCGAGCGGCGCTCAAGGAGTCTGTCGCGGCGCTCGAACGTGACAAGGCCTTGTTGGCGGCGGCGGAGCAAAATGTGAGGCTGGCGGAGGCGAACATAGTCAGCGCGGAAGCGACTCTGGGCATGGCCCGAATCGTGCTCGGATACACCATATTGGCTGCCCCTTTCGACGGCGTAATCCTGGTGCGGCAGGCGGAGCTTGGAGAAATCGCCGTTCCGGGAGCGCCGATCGTGACGCTCGCCGATATCGACCACGTATGGCTGCGGGCATATGTCAACGAGACGGATATAGGGAAGGTTCGTTACGGACAGCCCGCAACGGTGACGACAGACACATACCCCGGCAAGCAATACTCCGGGCGGATATCCTTTATTTCGTCGAGCGCGGAATTCACGCCCAAGACCGTCGAAACTCATGCGGAGCGTGTCAGTCTCGTGTATCGAATCAAGATCGACATCGACAATCCGATGCACGAGTTGGTTTTGGGGATGCCAGCCGACGCGCGGATTGAGTTGCTCCCGCCCGGTCCGCCATGACCGTTTCCAACGTCATCTCCGTCTCAGAGCTGACCAAGAGGTTTGGCGAGATTGTTGCGGTCGAGCAATTGAGTTTCGCATGCGCCAGAGGAGAAATATTCGGTTTCGTTGGTCCCGATGGCGCGGGAAAGACGACGATCATGCGGCTCCTTGCCGGAATCATGCTTCCCGACAGCGGATCGATTTGTATCGATGGCGTCGATGTCGTGGCGAATCCACAACGGGTGAAAGCGCATATAAGCTACATGCCGCAGAGGTTTGGCCTGTATGAGGATCTGACGGTTGATGAGAATATAGAATTCTTTGCCGATCTGTTCGAGGTCGATCGCAAAAGCCACGAGGAACGCGTGGCCCGACTATTGGCGGCGTCCGGCATGACGCCGTTTCGAAAGCGTCTTGCGGGCCAGCTGTCCGGAGGAATGAAGCAAAAGCTAGGGCTGACCTGCTCGCTCATTCACGCCCCAAAAGTCCTCCTGCTCGATGAACCCACGGCTGGAGTGGATCCTGTTTCGCGGCGGGATTTTTGGCGTATTCTCTATGAGCTTCGGAGCGAAGGCGTGACAATCGTCCTCTCGACCTCCTATCTGGACGAAGCCGAGCGTTGCACGCGTTTGGGCTTGCTGTATCGCGGCCGGATGCTTCATTGCGACACGCCGAACGCGTTGAGGAAGCTCATGCCCGGGGACCTCGTCTCGATCGTTTCGCTGGAACCCAGAAAGGCGCGGGATTCGGTCGCGCGGGTCGAGGGTGTCCTGAGCATCCTTTTGGTCGGAGACGGGATTCACGTCGTCGTCGACGATGCCGCACGCAGGATTCCTGAACTCGAGAGGGCGCTTTCCGACTCCGGCGCTCCATTCGATCGCTTAGAGAAAGCCTCTCCCTCGATGGAGGATCTCTTCGTCTCACTCGTCGGCCAAGCTACGATCGAACAATGATGGACCAGGCGCCTTGCATCGTCGCTGATCATCTTGTGAAGCGCTTTGGCGCATTCACGGCGGTGGATGACGTCAGCTTCGACGTAAAACGCGGAGAGATCTTCGGCTTCCTCGGACCCAACGGCGCGGGGAAATCCACCTTGATCCGCATGTTGTGCGCTCTGTTGCGTCCCACCGCCGGCCGAGCCGAGGTTGCGGGCTTTGACGTCGGGCGTTATCCGGAACGCGTTAGAGAAAATATCGGATATATGTCGCAAAAGTTCTCGCTTTACAGCGATCTTTCCGTGATTGAGAATCTGCGATTCTTTGGCGGCGTTTATGGCGTAAAGGGCGCGCAACTCCATGAACGAATCAATTTTGCGATCGAGATGGCCGACCTTACGGGGCGAACCGAAACGCTGGTTTCAACTCTTTCCGGAGGCTGGAAGCAGCGATTGGCGCTAGGTTGTGCGATTTTGCATCAGCCCCCGGTTCTATTTCTTGACGAACCCACATCGGGCGTGGATCCGATCTCGCGCCGCCGCTTCTGGGATTTGATCTATGCGCTTTCCGCTGATGGCGTGACGGTGTTAGTCACGACGCACTATATGGACGAAGCGGAATATTGTAATCGCATCGCATTGATCAATCGCGGCAGGCTCGCCGCTCTGGGGAGTCCTGGCGAACTCGAGCGCGGTTCAATCAAGGGTCAAGTCGTGCTCATTGAATGCGACGATGCAGGCGCGTTGCTCCCGGTCTTGCAGAGCGTCGACGGCGTACGCGACGTTGCGCCTTTCGGTTCGTCGCTTCATGTGATGGTCGATAGCGCGGTCACCGCTATTCCCGCAATTGAACGCCTCCTCATTGCACGTGGACTTCGCTATTCACGAATCGAGCGCATCGTCCCGACGCTCGAAGACGTGTTCGTACAAGTAGTGGCATCCGCATCCGCTGCGGAGGGGGGGCAATGAGATGGCGAAGAGTCAAGGCGCTCGCCAAAAAAGAAATCCTTCAAGTGTGGCGCGATCCACGTAGCTTGATGATCGTACTTCTCATGCCCTTCGTGCAACTGCTGCTATTTGGTTATGGCGTCAATCTCGACATCAAGCATATTCCGCTTTGTGTTTTTGATCGCGAAGGAAGTCAGCTGAGTCTGGCCCTCCTTAAGCGTTTCCAGGCCTCCAATTATTTCAAAATCGTGGAGGCGGAGAGCACGTATCAAGCTGTAACGGAGGCGCTCGACTATGGACGATGCAAGATCGCCATCGTCATTCCGCCTGATTTCTCGGAACGAATGAACGATCTTGGCGCGAGTTCCGTGCAAGCGATCGTCGACGCCACGGACGATAATACCGCAAACATCGGACTCGGCTATGCTCGATCAGTCGTTGCCGGATTTTCCGGCATTACGGAGTTGAGATGGTCGGGAAGACGTGGCTCGGCCTCCAAATATCAGCCGATGACAGTGCAGTCGAGGGTTTGGTTCAACGAAGATTTGGAGAGTAGGAATTTCGTCATACCCGGCGTCGTCGCGATGGTGCTGGCGCTCGTCGGAGCCCAGCTCACGTCTTTGACGATTTCTCGTGAATGGGAACGAGGGACGATGGAGTCGTTGATTTCGACCCCCACGACTCCGATGGAGCTGTTGGTGGGGAAAATCGCGCCATATTTTGCCATCGGTATGCTCGACGCGGCGTTCTGCTTGACGCTCGCGGTCTTTTGGTTCGCAGTGCCGTTCCGCGGCTCCCTGGCGACCCTGCTGCTCACCACATCCTTGTTCTTAATTGTCGTTCTCGGGCTCGGCTATCTGATCTCCGCTCTCATTCGAAGCCAGATCGGCGCAAGCCAAGTCGCATTGCTGGTCACGCTTTTGCCGACATCGTTGTTGTCGGGATACACGTTTCCCATCGATCAGATGCCTAAGCCGATTCAAGCCATTACCTATCTTGTGCATTCGCGATACTATGTGACGATCTTGAAGTCCGTGTTTCTGAAGGGTTCAGGACTGGACGAACTCGCCGTGCCCATAACGCTGCTCATTTTATACGCGGGCGCGGTTCTGTTTCTTGCCGCCCGCGCTTTCCGGCAACGATTGGATTAGCGCCATGTGGGGACGCATCATCACGCTTTTGATCAAGGAGTTTCTCGAACTTCGTCGCGACAAGTGGTCCCGCTTCCGTCTTACCGTGCCGACGATCGTGCAGGTTGTAGTATTCGGATATGCGGCTACTTTCGAGGTTTTTGGGGTGTCAACCGCCATCCTCGATCTCGATCACAGTCAGGAGAGTCGCGAGCTGATCTCGCGATTCACCTTCAGCGACCGCTTCCACATTGTGGCAATCGCTCGGACGCAGTCCGATATCCAGGCCGCGATCGACAACGGGGACGCTGCGGTCGCAATCGTCGTTCACGCGGGCTTCGCTCAGTCTCTTCGCAAGGGTCAGGCCGCCCCAGTCCAGGTTATTTTCGACGGAACGAACTCGAACACGGCTCTTATCTCCCTGGGCTACGTGAACGACATTTCCGCGAAATTCGCGCAGGATTACACAACCGATCTCGCTCAAAGGCTGCATGGCGAGCATGGGGCGCGTTTCTTTCAGGTCGTCATCGAGCCGCGACCCTGGTATAATCCTGACCTAAATAGCCGTTGGTTTTTCGTGCCCGGCGTCATCGCCACTCTAACATTGGTGATCGTCGTGAACCTGACGTCGTTCGCCGTTGTGCGCGAACGCGAGGTTGGCACTCTTGAACAGATAATGGTGACCCCGGTCAGGCCGCTCGAATTCGTCATCGGGAAAGCGATCCCGTTTTTCTTTATCGGGCTCGCCCTGGTGGCTCTTATCGCGGCCATCGCGACGCTTTGGTTCAGGGTTCCCTTCGCTGGCAACCCGTTGACGCTGCTTTTTGGAACATCTCTCTACCTGTTTTCCGTACTTGGCATTGGCCTATTAATCTCGACCCTGTGCGAAACCCAACAACAGGCTTTCGCAACGAATTTCTTCGTGGTCAACCCGATGTTCACTCTGTCTGGGTTCAGCTTTCCGATATCAAGCATGCCAGACGCCTTGCAATGGTTGACGTTTATAAACCCAGTTCGCTACTATCTCATAGTAATCCGGGGAACATTCTTGAAGGGCGTTGGCTTAGCTGAGCTATGGCCGCAGATGCTCGCCTTGACAGTGCTTGGAGTAGCGACGCTGACAGCATGCGTGTTCCGATTCCGCAAGTCGCTGGATTGACGCCTATGGTCGCTCAATAATTAGTCAAGGAACAGGCCTTTTGCGGCCGAGCAACGTTGCAAAGCTCGACCCCTTTTGACCTTGAACTTTCCCGATCATGGATTCGGGAGGGCTGCCGAGGATGCTCGCGGGGCACGGTTCAAACCAGAGTAACACTTTCATGGAGTGAATCGATCAGCGATACTCGGTTTCCCTTATTTTTTCGGAACGAGTATCGGCATGACTTCATCCCCGTCGGTCGCGGCCAATCTGTCCAACGATGCTCGCAAGGGCCTTGCAATTTTATCGCTGTCGAAAGCTGAACCGATCGCTCATCTAGCTGACCGGGAGGGAGTTAGCCGGCAATTTCTCTATCGGCAGAAGCAGAAGGCAGCGCAAGCGCTTGATGAGGCGTTTGCCGCCAAGGATGACGGCGTGCTTTTCTATCTGCCGGTGACCGAAG
>PLZT01000579.1 GCA_003152255.1 Methylocystaceae bacterium
GATCGCGCATCCTCGATGCGGCCGGCGAGCGCCTCGGGCGAGAAGCCGCCGAACACCACCGAATGGACGGCGCCGATGCGCGCGCAGGCGAGCATGGCGTAAGCGGCCTCGGGGATCATCGGCAGATAGATGGTGATGCGGTCGCCGCGCTTGGCGCCGTGCTTTTTCAAAACATTGGCGAAGCGGCAAACCTGTTCGTGCAGCTCGGCGTAGGTGACATGGCGCGACACCGACGGGTTGTCGCCTTCCCAGATGATCGCGGTCTGGTTGGCGCGCGCGGGGAGGTGGCGGTCGACGCAGTTCATCGCGACATTGGTCGTGCCGTCCTCGTACCATTTGATCGAGACGTTATGCGCGTCGAAGCTCGTGTGTTTTACGCGGGTGTAGGGGGCGATCCAGGACAGCCGCCGGCCTTGTTCGCCCCAAAAACCTTGCGGGTCGTCCAGCGAGCGCGCGTAAAGCTTGTCGTAGGCGGCGGCGTCGACCGCGGCTCGCGCCGCCCAATCCTCAGTGACGCCGTAAACCTTGTTGTGCATTGGCGTTTTCTCCAGCCGGCGGCCGTTGTCGGCCTTTTTTGCTTGGCGGCGCCCGCGTCGCGCGCGGGCTCTTCCCTTGTGCTAGTATGACCAAGATAACGGCAAGACGCCATGGGCCGGATCGACGACGGCCCTTTCGCGCGGCGGACAGATTTACCGATCAAAGGTTCGGATGCCCAGTCAAAAGCCTAGCTCGATCCCGTCAAATCCCCGTTTTTCCTCCGGTCCTTGCGCTAAGCGGCCGGGATGGTCGCTCGAAAACCTCGCCGGCGCGGCGCTTGGCCGCTCCCATCGCGCCAAGGCCGGCAAGGACAAACTCGCGCGGGCCATCGAGCTGACGCGCGAGATTCTGCGCGTGCCCGCCGATTATCGCATCGCGATCACGCCGGCGTCGGACACCGGGGCGGTCGAAATGGCGCTGTGGTCGCTGCTCGGCGCCCGCGCGGTCGACGTGCTGGCCTGGGAAAGCTTTTCCAGCGACTGGGCGACGGATGTCGTAAAACAGCTGAAAATCGCCGACGCCCGCGTCCTGGCGGCGCCCTATGGCGAATTGCCCGACCTGACGCAGGTCGACTTCGGCCATGATGTCGTTTTCGCCTGGAACGGCACGACCTCAGGCGTGCGCGTCCCGAACGCCGATTTCATTCCGGCGGACCGCGAGGGTCTGACGATCTGCGACGCGACTTCCGCCGCTTTCGCGCAAAGGCTGGATTTTCCCAAGCTCGACGTGACCACTTTCTCTTGGCAGAAAGTGCTCGGCGGCGAGGCGGCGCATGGCGTGCTCATTCTCTCGCCCCGCGCGGTGGAGCGGCTGGAGAGCCATGTCCCGGCGTGGCCGCTGCCGAAGATTTTCCGCCTCACCAAGGGCGGCAAGCTCAACGAGGCGATTTTCCGGGGCGAGACCATCAACACGCCCTCGATGCTGTGCGTCGAGGATTATCTCGACGCGCTGAATTGGGCGGGGTCCATCGGCGGGCTGGGCGCCCTCATCGCCCGCGCCGACAAAAACGCCGCGACGGTCGCCGCGTGGATCGAAACAACGCCCGCCTTCGCCTTTCTGGCCAAGGAACCCGCGACGCGCTCCAACACCAGCGTTTGCCTGCGCTTCGACGATCCAGTCGTCGCGGCGCTGCCGCTGGAAAGCCAAGCGGCTATCGCCAAGAGCATCGTCTCGCTCGTCGAGCGGGAGGGCGCGGGCTATGATTTCGCCCATTATCGCGACGCGCCGCCCGGTTTGCGCATCTGGTGCGGCGCGACAGTCGAGGCTTCCGACGTGGCCTTGCTGACGCAATGGATCGACTGGGCCTACGCGCAAGCGACGGCCGACCTCTCGTGAAGATACGAAGCCTGTTCCCGACCGACCGAGTCGTCCGCCCGCCAAACCCATTTCGCCAGGATTAAAAATGCCGCCTCGCGTCCTCATCTCCGATCAGCTCTCCGCCGCCGCGATCCAGATTTTCGAGACGCGGGGCGTCGATGTCGATTTTCAGCCGGCGCTCGGCAAGGACAAGGAAAAGCTCGCCGCCGTCATCGGCGATTACGACGGTTTGGCGATTCGCTCCGCGACAAAAGTGACCGCCGACATATTGGCGAAGGCCGCGCGCCTTCGGGTCATCGGACGCGCCGGCATCGGCGTCGACAACGTTGACATTCCCGCCGCGACCGCGCGCGGCGTCATCGTGATGAACACGCCCTTCGGCAATTCGGTCACGACGGCCGAGCACGCCATCGCGCTGATGTTCGCGCTGGCGCGCGACATTCCCGCCGCCGACGCCTCCACGCAGGCGGGCAAATGGGAAAAAAGCCGCTTCATGGGCATGGAGATCACCGGCAAGACTCTCGGCGTCATCGGCTGCGGCAATATTGGCGCGATTGTCGCGACGCGCGCCTTGGGATTGAAGATGCGCGTCATCGCCTTCGACCCCTTCCTCTCCGCCGAGCGCGCGATGACGCTCGGCGTCGAGCAAGTGGAACTCGACGAGTTGCTGGCGCGCGCGGAGTTCATCACGCTGCACACGCCGCTGACCGCGCAGACCCGCGATATTCTGTCGGCGGAAAACCTCGCCAGGACGCGAAAGGGCGTGCGCATCATCAATTGCGCGCGCGGCGGCCTCGTGGATGAAGTCGCGTTGCGCAAGGCCCTCGACAGCGGACATGTCGCCGGCGCGGCCTTCGACGTTTTCGTGAACGAACCCGCGACGAGCAATCCGCTGTTTGGCTGTCCGCATGTCGTCTGCACGCCGCATCTTGGAGCTTCGACCGCGGAGGCGCAGGAGAAGGTGGCGTTGCAGGTCGCCGAGCAGATGTCGGATTATCTCATGCGCGGGGCCATCGCCAACGCCGTGAACTTCCCCTCGATCAGCGCCGAGGAAGCTCCGCGCCTGCGCCCCTATGTCGAACTCGCCGAAAAGCTCGGCCTGTTCGTGGGACAGATCGCCGACACCGGCGTCGACAAGATTTCGATCGTCTTTGAGGGCGTCGTCGCCGGCCAAAAGACCAAGGCGATCACCGCCGCCGCCCTCGCGGGCCTTCTGCGGCCCATTCTCGACGATGTGAATCTCATTTCCGCGCCGATTATCGCCAGGGAGCGCGGCGTCGTCGTCGAGGAGGTGACGCGCGACGTCGAGGCCGACTATGAATCGCTCGTCACGCTGCGCGCCACAACGGCGCGAGGCGAGATTTCGGTCTCGGGCACGGTGTTCCACGATGGCAAGCCGCGCGTCGTTCGCGTCGGCGCGATCGCGGTGGAGGCCGAATTCTCGCCGTCGATGATCTATGTGACGAACGAAGACAAACCTGGCTTCATCGGGCGCTTCGCGGGGCTGCTGGGCGAGGCCGGCGTCAATATCGCCACCTTCGCGCTGGGGCGCGACCGGGCGGGCGGCGCGGCCGTGGCGCTCGTCGCCATCGACGGCGCCGCGTCGGAGGACACGCTCGCGGCGATCCACGGCCTGCCCGGCGTGAAGCGCGTCACCGCCATGAGGTTTTAACGCCGTCAGTTCATATGCCAGCCATGGCTGACGATGATCGACTCGCCGGTCAGCGCATTGGTCTTGAACGCCGCCAGCATCAGCGCCACTTCGGCCACGTCGCTCACCATGGTGAACTGCTTGTCGACGGTTTCGCCGAGCATCACTTCCGAGACGACGCGTTGCTCGGAGATGCCGAGATCGTGCGCCTGCTGCGGAATCTGTTTCTCGACCAGCGGCGTCATGACGAAGCCGGGGCAGATGATATTTTCGCGGACATAATGCTTTGTGCCTTCCACTTTTGTTGGGAGTTTGATAGATGTGATAGATGGGCTGCGACAAAATCCTCCAGCCCAACAAAAGAACAAAGCAGGTTGCGCTGGAGTGCGCGCGCAATAAATATAATATAGAATATTTCGTCGGCGATATGTGGCTGGAGCTATAAAATGAACCCGTTCGATCTACTAAAGCCAATTAGGTTTATTATAGCATTACACATCCATTTCGTTTCATTGGTAATAATCATTGCCGGGCTATTCATAATTATTTTTGCTTTCGTTGACTTCAATTCAATGACTGGTCTTTTTGATTTCCAACACGTCGAACGCAGAGGAGTAGATTGGACAAACTTGACCTCTGCTCTAATAGGGCTTTCGGTAACTATTGTAGGAATTTGGTCTAATTCAAAATTTCCGGTGCGCCGGGAAGACCGGCAAGGAGTAGAGAGTGC
>PLZT01000538.1 GCA_003152255.1 Methylocystaceae bacterium
CTCATAAAATCTCCGGACGGACTCTCAGTCTGCGCGGCGCCGCACAATGTCTCTCTTCACGAGGACCGTCAGGTCGATCTCGCCTGGGGCCGAATTTCGCACTTGCAATGGCGCCCCCAAATATGCGCTAGGAATCCGCAGCCGATCAAACCGACTGAGGCAAGCGCCGAAGTGGGACGCATAACCAAAGCCGCGATCGCTATCCCCAACGTCGCCAGCAGGAAGAAGACCGCTGCACAAACTTCGAATGCTCGCCGTGAAGGAGACGAAGAAAGCAATTCTTCGTGGAGCCACCCCACCACCGCGGCGCCGGCCGAAAGACTCAGCGTGACGCCAACGAACTCCAACAGGTCGCGAAGACCCGCAATCCAGACAAGGAGGAGGCTTAGCGCCATCTGCGCCAGAATTGCGATCCTCGGATGGTCTCCATGTAGCCGTCCCAAGATGGCCGGGAGAACTCCATCACGAGACATTCTGGCGTAAACGCGAGGCCCGGCCAGCAGCATTGAAGACGCCGACGTCACTAGGGCGAGAGCAATCAGACCGCTCAAAGCCTGTTCGGCGCGGGCGCCTCCGAGCGCCCGCGCCGCCACGGCGCCAGACTCGGCGACGCCGCGCAGCTGCTCTTGCGAAGCGCTGTATAAAATCACTGCGCTCACACCAATGTAGAGCGCGATGACGAGGACCGCACCGGCATAGAGCGCACGTTTTACCGTCGAGCCGCCGCCGGCGACCTCTCCCGTCACATAGACCGCCGCATTCCATCCAGAGTAGGCATAGGAGATCCAGACGAGGGAGCCTCCGAAGGCCAAGAGCGAGAATGAGCCGGCCGCAGGCATCGGCGCTCTAACTAACTGGCCAACCGCCGTTGGTGCGCCAAAAGCGATGAAAAAGACAATCGCGCTCACCTTTACCAACACTGCGGCGTTCTGAAACCTGACGCCCTTTTCCGGGACGGCGGCGTGAAGCAGGCCGAGGATGAAGACAACCGCCGTGGCTATCCAAGGCAATCCATGACTCACGCCCAAGGCGCGCGACAAGTAAAGCTCAGCGCCCAACGCTGCCGCCGCGATCGGCGCCGTGAACCCCGCGACCAACGAAATCCATCCGGCGACTGTGCCTAGGGCCGGATGGAGGGTATTCCGCAGAAAGGCATATTCGCCGCCTGACTCGGGGTATTTTATAGCCAGGTCCGCGTAAACGGTTACCCCGGCGAGCGCGTAAACGCCGCCGACCAACCACGCAAGCATGACGAAGGCTGGCTCTCCGAGGTCCGCGAGCGCAAAGCCGGAGGTCGTGAAGACCCCCGTGCCGATGGTGTTGGCGATCACCAAGGCGATGGCGCCGCGATAACCGAGAAGCGCGCGCCGGCCACGATCTTCCGCGATCGGGCCGCCGCCTGCTGCGCCCCCAGCGTTTTCGGCCAAGGCCGCGCCGGCGCTAGCATGAGGCGTCAGGCTCTCGTTCACTGGTCCCGCTTTTCGAACACCAGGAAATACTGCCTTGGCAGGAATTGATGCGTTTCGACGAGCGAATAACCTGCCGTATTGAGCTCCTCCGTCACTTTTTCGGCTGAAATTCGATGCTGCGTCGGCGGGCCATTCGGCGAATCCGCCTTAAAGTCGACGATCGCGAGCCGGCCCTTGGGCTGTAGCGACGATTTTAGCTTGGCGAAATATTGAGGCCGGTACGCGATGTGGTGATAAGTGTCCACGATCAAAATCACATCCACTGGCTCGGGCAGATTGGCGCTGTCCGCGCTCGTCTGCACTGGCGTGAGATTCTTCAAATGCTCACGCTGTGCTCGCTCGCCGAGATAGCGCACCATGTCCGGCTCGACGTCGGCGGCGAATATTTTGCCTTCGGGAATGCGCTTGGAGGTCCTCACGCTGAAATATCCGGTGCCCGCTCCAATATCGGCGACACGCGCGGCACGGTCTAGATGTAAAGCATCCAAAATCTCTTCGGGCTTTTGCCAAGCATCACGTTCTGGGTTGTCGAACTCTTTGACCCATTTGCTCGCGTCGTCAAAGCGGTGATGAAAGGCGCCGTCGGAGGAGCCCCCTGCATGACCGCCCATATGGTCGTTTACTTCTTTGTTTTCCATAGATGCTTCAATGGTCCCTTGAGCGAATGAATTGTCCGCGCCAACGCCGCCGTCGATCATCCCCAATTCCATCACGCCAGTCATCGCCTGATCCGCGGTCTTCTTCTGCTCTTCCATCAGAACGCCAAAGAGTGGCTCGGCTGCGGCCTTGATCGTGCGAACGGCTTCGAGATGCACCGCCATGCTGTGCTCCATCAAACCGAGTTGCTGGATGATTCCGCTGGGCATGGCTTTGCCGCTTTGCTCTTTCATCGATGCGCAGTACTGAGCTACCTTTTGCCCGGATGTGCGCAGAGCGTCGGCAAACGCGTTCCATTGCGGAGCCTGCGCCTCGGTCAGCTTCAGCTCGGCCTTCAGATAGGCCAGCCTGCCTTCGACGTGTTCACCGATTCGACACATCATGTGTCCCATCATCACGCCGTCGCCATGGTCCATCCTCTCTGCGCCGGGGCCCATCGACATGCCGCCATGTCCCGTCGCGCCATGATCCATAACGCCCATTCCCATCCCACCGCCATGGCCCATTGCGCCGTGATCGGTAGTGCTATGGTCCATTCCCCCCGACCCCTTGTCCATCGGCATGCCGCCACTCTGTTGAGCCGCGGCCATTCCCCCGACTCCGAGCAGCAATAGAACAACAGCGGCCGGTTTGGTCCATTTCCATCCCAAAATCTTCGTCTTCATTGTTTTCTCCCTTACAGATGTCGCTTCATTCGTCTCGATGGATGCGAATGCTCATTCCACCAAGAACTCTCGCATCATGCCCATGTCCTCATGTTCGAGGTTATGACAATGGAACATGAATCTGCCCTTGAAATCGTGGAACGGCTTGACGATGCGGACACGCTCGCCGCGCGTGACCAAGACCGTGTCCTTCCACCCGCTGGAAAGGAAACCCTCGCGCATGTTGGCGTAACTCTCCATGTTCTCGTCGTCGACCTCATGGGAGCGTTCGAATGGCTGCGCAAGAAAGGCGCGCCCTCAGTCGAGCCGTCCATCATCTTGGCGATCTTCGCATCTGGATCGGTTGTGCCCGTCGCGATTTCCTCGTTTTTATCGCGATTGAGGACGAGTGATCAACGGCTTACCCGACCTCTTCATCCTGAGTGGTGTCCCCCCAACATATTCGTTGTGATCCTATGCAATGAGCCTTGGGATATGTTTTTTCAGGGGTAAGCTCAAGGTTGGATCGTCACTGCCCGCGGCTGCCTTCATTACCGCCCTCGGGGGAGCTTGATCACCTGGCCGGGGCGTAGCCGGCGAACATCGAGGCCGGGATTGACCGACGCAATGTCGCGCCACCGCCGTGCGTCATGGAAGAGCTTGGCGGCGACGCCGCGCAGAGTATCGCCAGACACAATGGTGTAGGAACTTGCGCCCGTCGGCGCCGAAGGGGCGACAGCATTAGGTGGCGTGATCCCTTTATCTGATTCCGCCGGCACGTTAACGGCGATCTCCGGTTGCGGCGGCGGTGCGGCAGGCGGTTGTTCAATCACCTCGAAGTCGCCGTGCAGCATGCCCATCCAGCAACTCCAGGGAATGACTCCGACTTTCGTCGGCGTGAATTCGATGGTCTGGCGACCCTCCTTGACGTCGAATTCGAGGTTCAGGCTCGGCACGATAATGCGATGGTTGCAGCTGGTGACCTGCTTCCCGTTGATAACCCATTTGACGGGAATCCCTCTGCTCAGAACGAAGTGGTTCGGCGAAAAGCCAGAGGTGATTACGTCCATCTCTATGGTTTGAGACGCCGGGCGAGGCCGCGACGCGAGCTGTGCTGGCGTTGTCGGCACACGCTGGGCTTGTAGTCCCGGCGCGGTTGGCGGCTGCTCTTGCCGCACGGGCGCGGACGGCGGCGATTGCGCTTCGAACGAGGGCCGAGACAAGGGCCTAACCATTCTCGACACCGAGCCGATGACGGAATGAAGGTCATAGCCCGAGCACGTCAGGATCAGGCCGCGATTGATCATCACGGCGCCGAGGACGACAACGATCACGCCGGACGCTCTCAGTAGTCGATGGGTCAACGCCCCGGAGATAAGCGTCGCCAAGACGCCGAAACTCAATAAGACCGGCAGTGTGCCGACGCCGAAGGCGAACAGCATTTTTGCCCCCTCGAGGGCGCTGCCCGTGCCCGCGGCCATGACATACATCGCTTGCAGCGGACCACAAGCAAGCATAAATCCGTTCAACAAGCCGATCACGAAGGGGCGATGCCGCGAACGGGTTTGCTTTTCATAGATGAAAGTCTGGAGGGGCGCCGGAAGCCCGAGTCGGAACCGACGCAACGGCGCGAACAGGCCCAACATGTTTAAGCCGAAGACGATCAGGAAGGCGCCGGCCAACATGCCGGCGACGCCGCGCAACAAGGGCGTGAAGGCCACGAATGCGCCAAGAAGCCCGAACGTCGCTCCGATCAGTGTGTATGAAAGCGTTTTTCCCGCGCCATAGAGGAGGTGCGACAGGTAGGAGCGTCGCCCGGCAGCTGCATCGTCCGCCGTGTAGCTGAGAACGAAACCGCCGCACATGCCAACGCAATGAAAGCCTGTCAGCAGACCGAGCACGAAGATAAGGCCGAGGCTCATATGCTGGGTGATGTCGGGCGGAGCGTGTCAACGATTT
>PLZT01000272.1 GCA_003152255.1 Methylocystaceae bacterium
ATGACGGCCCTTGGAATTAAACTTGAACGGCACGACAGACCCCCGTGATAGCCACGGAAAATATCTGCACTACAACCCTTAAAATGCCGCCACGCCGATATCCGTGCACCAAAGCCGCCTTGCGCCGACATCGGAGGAACCCTGCGATCTCGTCGCCGACAAAGGCTACCACTCGCGCGACGTTTTGAAAGGTCTCGACGATGGTCCATGGAAGACCCGCATCTCCGAGCCGCGACCGAGCCAGGGCGTAATTGCTCACGCCTGTTTTTGACTGTGATTTTGGCGAGGTGGTTTGGAAATTTGACCGGAGAATCCGGAGCTGATTCAAGCTTTGGATGACTCACGAAGGGCTTGATTCGCTCGACAAGGAAACGCTGATCCGTCTGGTCCTGGCGCAGGCGGAAACGCTCGCCGCGTTGACCAAGCAGTGTGAAACGCTGTTGGCGCGCGTCGCCGAACTTGAAGCGAAACTGGGCCTGCCGCCCAAGACGCCGGATAATTCGAGCACGCCGCCGAGCAAAGGACAAAAGCCTTCGGCGACAGCAAAGGCCAAGAGCGATGGCAAGCGCAAGTCGCATGCCGGCGCGCATCGGCGGCTGCATTCGAACCCGACATCAAGTCGCGACATCGCGGCGCACGCCTGCCAGCATTGCGGCGCCGATGTTTCGCAACGCCCGCAACTCGCCTGCGAAGCTTACGACCATATCGAAATTCCTCCGATCAAGCCCGACGTGACGCGGGTGACGCTTTATGGCGGCGTCTGCCCGTGTTGCGCCAAGAAGTTCAAGGCGCCACCGCCGGCGGATATGCCCAAGGGCTCGCCGTTCGGGGAAAATCCGCGCGCCCTCGTCATCTATGTGCGCTTCACGCAGGGGATCGCCTTCGAGCGACTGGCGACGTTGTTGTCCGACATTCTCGGGCTTGAGATCAGCGAGGGCGCGCTCGTCAACATGCTGGACGCCTCGCGCGCCGCGCAACAAAGTGCGATCCGCCAGCGCTTGTTGTCAGGGACCGCTCTGCAATCGGATGAAACCGGCCTGCGGGTCGGCAAAAGCAACTGGTGGCTGTGGGTGTTTCATCACGGCGACAGCGCCGTCTTCGTCGCCGAGCCTTCGCGGGCCAAGAAGGTGGTCGAGGATTTTCTCGGCGATTTCCGACCCGATTACTGGGTGTCCGATCGCTATGGCGGCCAGTTGGGCTGGGCCGGCAAGGAAAATCAGGTCTGCCTCGCCCATCTCATCCGCGACGTGCAATACGCCATCGACTCTGGAGACGATGTTTTCGCGCCCGATCTGCGCCATCTCTTGGGGCGAGCCTGTCGTATCGGGCGACGACGCGAGCGATTATCCGACGCTACGCTGAAAACTTACGAGAACCGGCTCGAGGCGCGTCTCGACGAACTCATGGCGCGCGCGCCGACGCATGCAGCCGGTGTGAAACTGCAAAACATGATCAAGCGAACGCGCCGACATCTCTTCGTGTTCGTGACCAACCGCGAGCTGCCGGCGACCAACAACGGCTCCGAACGGGCGTTGCGGCCCTGCGCGGTGTTCCGCAAAATCACCAACGGCTTTCGCACGGAGTGGGGCGCGAAACTCTATGCTGACATCCGCTCCGTTATCGAAACCGGTCGCCGCCGCGCAATCGGAGCTTTAGACGCCATCCGCCTAACGCTCGCCGGAAAGCCGCTCGCGCTACCGTGAGCAATTACCAAATGGCGTATCTGGATAGCGAGCGAGAATCTTGATAATGCTTTTCCCGCGTTGCGCGGGCGTAGAGCCGGCTCTCGGAAAAGTCAGTCGAGCAGCATTTCAGATCGAATGATCCCCGACAGAGAATCCTCGTGAACAACCACTGATGGGCGTCATGCTGTGACATTCCAGCCCGATCGGACTGAGTAGTTTCCGAATCTTCAATTGGCCACTGCGCCAAGTATGGAAGCTGCGACTGGCTTGGCACGGCGCGCTTTGTGACTCTCGCAGAGCCGTGAACGAGGCGCGGTAAGCTTCGAGACGGTGAAAATCCCGGCTGCCGCGGCGGCGCATTCTCTGATCGCTGCGCCCCTCATCCCCACAGGCCGCCTCTGGGTGAAGCTCGATTTATTCTGGCGAGCGCGGCTGCTTTTGCCGCCTCTTCAACACGCGCCTGACGCCGACGAGCACAAACGCTAAGATTCCAACTAGCACAAACGGCAGCAGAGCATTCACCGCCGGCACGGCGGTGATTTCAAAGAGCATGTTCCACCAGGGGGCATTCTCCATCGGATTCGTCATCGATCGACCTCGCTCGGGTAGATGCACTGGATTAGCGCTTAAGTAACAGGAGACGCGGCACCGAGTCGATCGACAGCCCCTCAATCTCTATGCTGGCGAAAATGGGGCCGAGGCCTCATGAATCCCCTCATTTTCGCGGGGACTCATATTGGCCAAATTTCGTGGACAAATGACGCGGATTGAGAATTCCATCCCAACGAAGCGTCGCCACGAACCATCCGATCAAGTACGTTGAAATTGTTCAAAAATATCTCGACGGGTCTTCGCGGAAGATGTTCACGCCAAGCGCGTGATGTCGCTTGCCAATGGCGCGGTAGGCGTCATGAGGGGCGCGTCGCTGGCGGTGTCGATCATCGGTCAGTCCCTAGCCCAGGCGCGCGGACTGCTTAGCAAACACGCGATCAAGCAGGCCGACCGGCTGTTAAGCAATCAGGGCATCGTCGTGTGGGACATGTTTGCCCCGTGGGTGGCGGAAGTTGTGGGCGCACGCAAGACGATTGTCGTAGCCATGGATTGGACGGATTTCGACAGCTCCCCGAAAAGACATTTCATTAGGCCCTGAATTCAATTTCAGCGCCCAGCCGTCTCCGCGGCTTCCTTCGCAACCTCGACCTCCGACAGCTTGGTCACCCAGAATGACCTGGTGTGGCCCTTCTCGTATCCGTAGTCATAAAATCGGCGCATCGCGTCCGTCTCAAAGCCGGTGCCGCCACTGTCGACAAGGTCTTTGCCGACATAGGTGAGATGGAAGCTGAAGCCTTCGCGATTAGCGGCGTTATAGGTCTCGGCAAGCACTGCTTTGATAGCGATCCTGTTCATGGTGGTGAAGGAATGGGCCGCGATCGCTTCCACCTGATTCGGCACAATCTCGAAGCCCGGGTCGAGGCGAGCGTTTACGATGACATACATGGCCGGTCGCGGGGAATGCGAGACAATCCTTGCCGCCGAACAGTATCGCGTCCGGGAGGGTATAAACCGGCGTGCTTACCGTGCCGTCGACATGCATCTCCTGGAAGATGCGGTCGTTCACCTCGACATCAATGAGCTGCGGCGCAAAAACTACCGGGACGCTGGCCGAGGCGGCAAGAACGTCGCGGAACAGCTTGAACGCCTTCGGCCCTCCACTCGCGGCGATGGCGCCCATATCCCAGATGACGGCTCGCTGCGCGTCAAGATCGGTCGTGACAACCACAAGGCGCCGTCCCTTTTTATCCTCGCGCGCGATGGCGTTGATTATATCGTCGTCGAGATAGCGCTCGACGAGTTGGCGTAGCCGCCCGCTATCGAACAGNNTGCCGGAGCCTCTCGTCATAGTCAGGTCCGAGAAAGGCGAAGGGAGCGATCAGCGCCCCGGTCGAAACGCCGGAGACCATTGTGAATTCCGGGCGCGCGCCGGATTGGGTCCAGCCATTGAGAATACCGGCGCCATAGGCGCCGCCCCCGCCGCCGCCGGATAGCGCGAGATAGATGAATGGTCGTCCTTGTTGGACTATGGCGTGTCGGGCGCCTTTGTATGTGTCCGCCGGCGCGTCAGCCAAATACCGAATATTGCGCGCGCCTGTTGCAACGGTCGCCATCTCGTCGACCTGGGTGAAGGTTGCGCGCGGCGCGCTCGCGCACGAGCCGAGCAAACCTATGCAAAGCGGCAACGCGCAAACAGCGTGTATGACTTTCATGGCTCGGCAGTCCTCTGGAAGTCGCTCACGATAGCGTCAACTTGCTGAAGGTCTCGGCCGAAATCGCGAGGAAAATAGGCGAGCTTACGCGATTGCGACCAAACGGATTACTGGCGCTCAAGGTTCCTTCCCGGCGGCTATGGCTCGCAATACGGAGTTAATGCAGGGAGCCGAAACCTTAGCTATCTTGCTTTTCATGCACATCTTGATCCGGCCATTTCCAGGCCTAACGCCTGCGCAAAGACGCTCAACGTCTCCCGCGCATGCATGCATAATTGCCTTACGGTCCTGGGCAGACGCCGGCATTCCATAAAGCACAAAAACTGTCGTTGCGACTGCGACAAAGAATCGTTCGGTTTTCATGCGACAGGCTCTCCTGGTTGGTCTAAGTTTCAACCCACCCAATGCCGTAATAT
>PLZT01000348.1 GCA_003152255.1 Methylocystaceae bacterium
CAATTCGAGCTTCGGCGCATTAAGCTCCGCGACAAGCCTTTCAATCGCACACTCGCAATTTTCTCGCTCGCCGTGTGTCGCGGCGGGGTCGTCGCGAAGGCGCTTGAGCTTTTCGATCTTCTCGGAGCCGATATGATATGGCGCGTCGATCACTGCGCGCTCCTATCGATGAGGCGAACGCCATCGGCCTGCCATGCGCGCGCCGTCTCGCGGGCGGCCTCATAGCTCGCGCCAATCCATACGGCGGCGGTAAACTCGCCGTGCTGGTATTCGAGCCAATACACCGTCGAACCGGGCGTAAAATCATCGCTTTTTGTCACCGTGCCGCTGTCGAGAATGACGCGCGGGCCGGTCTTGGGAATGAAGGGGATAACGCTCATTGCGCACCCCCTTTCCGCATGAGACCGGCAATGGCGATCAAGGCCGCCTCGGCGCGGTCACAGTCGCACTTGCGGGCGAAGATCGCGGCCTGCGAAGGCCAGCGCGAGATTGCGACGCTGCGAGCGGAGTCCTTATTTTCCTTTCCCGGCGCGATATTCGAGGCGCGTTTCCAGACTGGCGGCGCGATCATGGTGAGCGGAATCCCCGCCGTAGCGAGAACACCTTCAATGATGCCGCGTGAGCGGCCAAAGCCGAAGGCTCCCGTTGTGCTATCGGTCGGACGCGGCCCGACAAGCTCGCAAAAGGCGAGGGTCGCGTGCGAGGCGTAGATGATGCTGGCGAACAATGCCGGGTTGACGGCGCGGCGGTTCTTCGCCCCGTCTTCCAGCGTCGGCATGTCGTGAATGACGACCAGCTCGCCGGCTTCCGTCAGAATGGCGATTGCGCCGTCCAGGCCGGGGTCGATTCCCAAGATCGTCATTGCGCAGAGCCCTCCATATGCAGGAGGTCCAGCACGGCGCCGACAATGCCAGCGGGCGAACCGTCAGCCTCGCGCGTCACCGCAGCGCGGATGGCGGCGGCGGGCGCGCCAAACTGCAATGCGAGACTGAGAGTCACAGCGGCGTCGCGCGCGATGTCGGCAAGGTTGGAGGAGGTCTTGGCGGAATGAATGAATACTTCCGCAAGGGCGCCGTCGGCGAAACGACTAGCGCCGATCGTATAGTGGCCGCCCTTGAAATCGAGGTCATAGAGCTCTGCCGCGCGACGGTTTTGGAGGCGACGGCGGCGTGGGGCTTGGAGAGTGGTCACGGTCATCTCGCACTCCCATAAACGAGCGGCGCGAGCGCGAGCGCCGCCGATGGCGTGAGGCCAAAGCGGGCAGCGAGCTTTTGTGATTGCAGCACTATGGGAGTTGCGTTATTGAAATAGGCGAGCGCGGCTGAATGCTCACTATTTCGAGGCCTGCGGACCGTGGCGACGGTCCCGGGCCTCTTCGCTTTTTTGAGGGACATCGATCACGCCGCCTCCGTCGCACTGACTTCGGACCCGGCCTTGCGGGGCCTTCGAGCGGTCGGCGGCGACTCAGAGGTCGAACGCTGTGGCGCGCCGATTTGCTGAAGCGCCCAGGCATCGAGCTCTTTCTCTTCGTAAACAACGAAGCGGCCCGCGACCTTGCGAAACGTCGGCCCGGTGCCGCGCACCGCCAGCTTATCGAGGAGGCCCGTCGTGCACGGGCGCGCATATTTTTCGCGAATATAGCTCGCCGCGTCTTCGCGATTGCGCAACTTGTCGAGACTAGATGTCATCCCGTTCCCTCGCGTTGGAGTTAGTGGGATGAAAATGCTGCAATCGGCTTTTGGTCTCTATCGGGCTAAATAAATTTTATCAGGCAGTTTTCGAACGATTTTACCCCACAGTCGCAATCGCATCGTTCAATCGCTCCGCAGTGAGATCGTCCGGCTCAAACGCTAAATCGCGCCAGGCGGCTTTCGCAAAAACGGCGAAAAGCCCGCTCTCCGAACGCGGTGATTTTGGAAAAGCACTCACGCTCTTGAGCCGAGAGGTCGGAAACGTGCGCACCCATTCACTCGCGAGTGTCTCAATCGCCGCCTTTGGATAAACTTCGGCGGGCCGGCCTCGCGCCGCCGCTATGCGCGCGTCCTCCATGCGCAATGCAATGTGCAAGTTTGCAAAAATTTCCAGCAGCGCCTTTGATCCACTCTCCAGTTCCGGCAAGTTCATGTCGCGCAAGACGCCAGGCGCCTGAATGAGCGACGATTGCAGCTCTTCCCAATCCCCGCGCGCAATAATCTTTCGGGCTGGCTCAAGCGCTGTTTCAAATTCTTTGATGCGCGGCTTCAATTCGTCTTCAAAGCGTTTCGCCGCCGACATTTCACGCATTAGCCGAGCGCGTTCTTTTTTCGCTTCCGCGTGAGCTTTTCTCACGATTGCTCGCAACAGGCTTCGCACATTGTCGGGGTCCCCTCTTTCATAAATGCGACATGCTGCGTCGACGAGTCGATCGACTTCATAATTTTGAAGCGCCAGCACACCAACCTTGCGAAGGTGGGCTGGCAATCCGTTCGCAGCTCGCTCAAGCCTTTTGCGATGCTCGAGGTCGATTGCGCGGCGCTGTTTTATTTCCGCCCCCGAATTGGCTTCACGTCAGCGCCTGGCGTTCCGTCCAGCGAGGCGGCGATCGTCGCGCCGATCGCATTAACCGCGCGGTGCAACGGGTCGGCGTCCAGGTGGGCGTATCTCTGCGTCGTTGCGGGGTTAGAATGCCCCAAGAGCTTGCCGATGATAGGCAAGCCCATCGCCGCCCCTGCCCCAAAGCTCGCGAACGAATGCCTTAGGTCATGCAGCCGCACGCCTTCGAGGCCACTCGCCCGTCGCACGGCGTTCCAAGGCTTATGCAAATCTGCTCGCGGCGCTCCGGGCTTGAGGCCGGCGATGATGTAATCGTTGTTTTCGAGCCTCGGCAATGATGCGAGAACGGCTTCCGCCGCTGCACTCAAGTAAAGCGGCTTGCGGCCGGTCTTGCTGTCCGGCAGAAAAATCACATGGCGGTCAAAATCGACGTATTGCCACTTGGCGTCCAATATCTCGCGGAGGCGTGCGCCGGTCAGCAGCAAGAGCCGAATCGCGGCGACAGCGAAGGGGTCCAGAACAACCTTTCGACTCTCGGCTTTGGGCGCGTGCTTAGCCTTCGGTTTGCCTTCCTCCACATGGTAGGGAAGCCCCTCTGTCTCGCCGAGTCGCAGCGCCTCACCAATGCGCGCGAGTTCGTCGACGGTCAGGAATCGCTCTCGCGGGTTTTCGCGGTATCTCTGGACGCCCTTCACCGGATTGGCGAGGGCTTCCACTTCGCCGATCTTCGCGGCGTAGCCCCACATCGAGCTAATCACGTCCATGACCTTGTTCGCCAAGCTCGGCGTCGCGCGCATCGAGGAGCGGATCGTGGCAATGTCCGCGCGTGTCAGATTTTGCAAAACAACGGCGCCGAGGGCGGGCTGAATATGAATGCTGACGAGCCGCCGGTATTCCGCCGCTGTCCGGGGTTTCCGAAACTCGTCGATATCGTCGAGAAATTCTTCGGCAATCGCGCTCAGGGTCCGCGCGGCGCGGCGCTCGCGTTTTTCCGCGTTAGGGTCCGCGCCATGCGCGACACGCCCCAAGATGCGCTTGGCTTCCTCCCGCGCCTGGTCGGGTGTCAGCGGCCCGTGCGCCCCGATCTTGACGCGCTGCGAACGGCCGTCGCGCCTGAATTGAACGACATAGGTTTTTTGTCCTGACGCCAGCACATAAACGCCGAAGCCGCGAAGGGCGGTGTCCCATAAAAACTGCTGTGGTGGCCCCGGCGGAGTCCAGGTGATCGCGTCGACCGTCCTCTTGCTGATTTTCTCGCGAGGCATGTCCCGACCCACTCAGGGCAAAAATATAAGCGCTCTATAAGCACCCGAAAGATAACTCAAGGAAGCCCAATCTAGCAAGTTCCCTCTTGATATGTTGATTTTCATGTGCTTATATAATGAGAGGAAGCCAAAGGAAGCCCGATGAAGCCATAAAAATCTCGTTTACACCGAGAGGGTCGGCGGTTCGAGCCCGTCACCGCCCACCAGAGGCCCCTCCCCGCGCGGCCGCCCTATGCCTTAAATCCCCTTCCCCGCGCGCGCCCGACGCATTAGGATCGCGGCGTAGCTGGAGCAAGATTCTTATGGGACATGCAACCGCGATTCTCCGCCTGCTGGCGTTGGCGTTCTTGCTTGTTCTTGGCGCCGCCTCAGTCCGGGCGGAGGCGATGTCATTCCAGATGGTGACGCTCGGCGTCGGCCATTGCCGCGCGAATTGCCCGCAGGTCATCGCGGCCTCCGGCGAGATCGACGAGGGCAGCGCGGATAATTTCCTGCGCTTCGTTTATGATCATGTCCGCTCCGGCGCGATGCACGGCGTCGTGCTGCTCGATTCGCCCGGCGGCCATGTCGTGGCGGCGATGGAACTGGGACAGACCATCCGCAAGCTCGGCATGGCGGTGATCGTCGCCCGTCCCGGCGCGGAAAGCTCGCTGACCGGCGACCTGTTTTCCGGCAAATGCTACTCGGCCTGCGTCTATGCGCTAATGGGCGGACGCAAGCGGGTCATTCCGCCGCAAAGCAAGGTCGGCGTGCACCGCATGTTCAACTACGCCACCAATTTCAGCATCGCGGACGGCGGCTTCGTGCGCGAGCGCTACCTCGACGACGGCGACATGCGGAACAAGCTGGCGCGCTACACGACGGCGATGGGCGTCAGCAGCGGCCTCATCACCCTCGCCGAGCACACCTCGCCCGACGTCATTCATGTGTTGACGGCCGCCGAGATCGCGCGCTGGCGGCTGGGTTCTCGCAAACTTTGATCGGCCGATTTCGTCGCGGGCGAGCGGGCGCCCGGCGGGCCGCTTGGAACGGGCGGCGATTTTTGGATTTGCATTCCGCGGCGATATCCCCATAAAAAGCCAGCGGTCCCGCGAAAAGAAACTCAAGGCGAGAGTTCCATGAAGCATATCATCGACGGTCTCGAACAGCGGCGCAATTCGGCGCGCCTCGGCGGCGGCCACAAGCGCATCGAAGCGCAGCACGGCCGCGGCAAGCTCACGGCGCGCGAGCGCATCGAGCTGCTGCTCGACCAAGGCTCCTTCGAGGAGTTCGATATGTTCGTGCAACATCGCTGCACGGATTTCGGCATGGACCAGGGCGAAAAAATCCCCGGCGACGGCGTCGTCACCGGCTGGGGCACGGTCAACGGCCGCCCGGTCTTCGTCTTCGCCAAGGATTTCACGGTGTTCGGCGGATCGCTGTCCGAGACCCACGCGCAAAAAATCACCAAGCTGCAGGATATGGCGCTGAAGAACCGGGCGCCGATCATCGGCATTTTCGACGCCGGCGGCGCGCGCATCCAGGAGGGCGTCGCGGCGCTCGGCGGCTATGGCGAGGTGTTCCAGCGAAATGTGTTGGCCTCTGGCGTCATTCCGCAGATTTCGGTGATCATGGGCCCCTGCGCCGGCGGCGACGTCTATTCGCCGGCGATGACCGACTTCATCTTCATGGTGCGCGACACCAGCTATATGTTCGTCACCGGCCCGGACGTGGTGAAGACCGTCACCAACGAAACCGTGACCGCCGAGGAGCTTGGCGGCGCCTCCGTCCACACCACCAAAAGCTCGATCGCCGACCGCGCCTACGACAATGACGTCGAAGCGCTGCTGCAAATGCGCCGGCTGATCGACTTCCTGCCCTCCTCCAACACGGACGAGGCGCCGGATTGGCCGAGCTTCGACGATCCCGACCGGCTCGATCTGTCGCTCGACACGCTGATCCCCGCCAATCCCAACAAGCCCTACGACATCAAGGAGCTGATCGCCAAGATCGTCGACGAGAGCGACTTCTTCGAAATCCAGGGCGCGCACGCCAAGAACATCGTCACCGGCTTTGGCCGCGTCGAGGGCCGCACTGTCGGCTTCGTCGCCAACCAGCCGATGGTGCTCGCCGGCGTGCTCGACATCGACGCNNTATGCCGAGGCGACCGTTCCGAAGGTCACGCTGATCACCCGCAAGGCCTTTGGCGGGGCATATGACGTCATGGCGTCGAAGCATCTGCGCGGCGACGTGAACTACGCCTGGCCCTCGGCGCAAATCGCCGTCATGGGCGCCAAGGGCGCGGTGGAGATCATCTTCCGCTCGGACATCGGCGATCCCGAAAAGATCGCGCAGCGCACCAAGGAATACGAGGACCGCTTCCTGTCACCCTTCGTGGCCGCCGAGCGCGGCTATATCGACGAGGTGATCACGCCGCACGCGACGCGCAAGCGAATCGCCCGCGCGCTGGCGCTGCTTCGCCACAAGAAGCTGGAAAATCCCTGGAAGAAACACGACAATATTCCGCTCTAGGCCATGGGACGAGCCTGAAGGCTCGCGGTCCGAGGCGCATTATGGGACCGCGAGCCTTCTGGCTCGCGTTTCCGCGTCAGCGCTTGGCGTGATAGTCGCGATACCAGTCGACGAGCGCCGACACGCCGTCGGCCACGCTCGTCGACGGACGATAGCCGGTTAGCCGCATGAGCAGGTCGCTGTCGGCCAGGGTCCGGGGCGCGTCGCCTTTTTGCATGTCCACATAGTTGCGGACCGCCTTCTTGCCGAGCTTTTGTTCGACCGTCTCGATGAAGTCGAGCAGATTCACGGGTTCGCCGCGCCCGATATTGACGATGCGGTATGGCGCCACCGGCGATGTCGCGGGATCGCCAGACCCCAGCGCGGGCGGAACGTCGATCAGCCGCCGGATCGCCTCGACGAGATCGTCGATATAGGTGAAGTCGCGCTCCATTTTGCCGTGGTTGTAGATGTCGATGGNNGCCCACAGATGCGCGTAGGAATGCGCCATCGCCTCATTGGCCTTCTTGGTCGCGGCGTAAAGCGTGAGCGGCCGGTCGGCCTTGTCCTCCTCGCGGAACGGCGTGCGCTCATTGGCGCCATAGACCGAACTCGTGGACGCCATCAGCAAATGGCGCACCGGATGCTTGCGCGCGCATTCCAGCACGTTGAACCCGCCAACCAGATTGCTGTCGACATAGGCGCGCGGATTCTCGAGGCTGTAGCGCACGCCGGCCTGGGCCGCGAGATGCACGATCACGTCGGGAGCCGCGCCCTCGACGGCGCCCTCGAGCGCCTCCATGTCCTCGAGCATGGCGATATGCTGGCGAAAGCCGGTCATTTCCTTCAGAATCGCGAGGCGCGCGTGCTTTAGCTCCAGGCCGTAATAAGTGGTCATGCCGTCGTAGCCATCGACTTGATGGCCAGCTTCGAGCAAACGCCTCGCCAAGTGAAAGCCGATGAAACCGGCCGTCCCCGTCACAAAAATGCGCATTTGTCCCACGAGGTTCCGGTGAGCGCCAATCGCGGCGCCCCAGTCTTCGCCGAAGCGCCAGGGGACTGTCAAGACGCGCGGCGCGCTTGGTTACGCGACCGTCTCGACCGCCGCCTCAAGCCCAAGCAGCCGCGCCAGGGCCTTGACGCGGTTCAGCAGGCGATCGCTGACGAGATCGGCCCGCGCCGCCCGCAGGGTTAGCGTCAGACGCCCGTGACGCGCGCGCAGCGGCGTCTGCGGCAGGACGCCGGGCATGGAGGCCGACAGCAGATAGGCGACGCGCATCGCCGAGCCGAGCACCCGCGCGCGGATCAGCAACCGCGTCGTCAACAACCCGCGCAGCGCCGCGAAATCATGTTCGCCTTCGGAGCCCTGGTGGCGGAACACCACGGCCAGCGCGAGAAAGGCCCGGCCCGGATGATCGACGCCGACGAAGGACCCATGGGTGACGATGTTGGTCGCCTGCCGCGCGCGATAATCGGGATGGGCGCGCCAGGAAACGTCGGACAGCAGACAGGCCGCGTGGCGCAGACGCTTCTCCTCGAAGGTTTCGTCAAGCTCGCTGGACGCCATGAAGGCGTCGGTCCAGTCGATCAATTCGTCGCCGTAGGCGGGCGCCCGCGCCAGCAGCGCGCCTTGTTCGCGCGCGGCGCAAAGAAGCGGATCGGCGGCGCGCGCGGCGGCGGACAACCGCTCGTAGAGCAAACCCTCGCGCACGCCGGCCGCCGAGATCACGATCTCTCGCGGTTTGGCCCGACGAATGATCTCGTCAAGCACGATGGCGCCATAGGCGAGCAGTGGACGCCGCGCCGTCGAGACCGCGGCGATGTCGGTGATCGCCTCGCTGTCGATGCGCAGCGCCAGCTCCGCGAAGGCCGCCGCCTCGCTGGTCTGGATGCGGTAATTGTGCATCACGTCGAGCGGATAGTTGCACTGGCGCATATGCAGCCGGGCGAGCGCGCGCCAGGTGCCGCCGACGGCGTAGAAGGCGCGCCCGCGCAATTCGGCGAGCGGCCTCGTCTCGGCGAGCGCCTTGCGCGCGATGCGGCTGGCGTCTCGCGTCGAACGTTTCGAGGCGTCCATCAGGGCGAGGCCGCCGAGCGGCAGGGTCACGCCATCGCCGCAAACGCCGCCGACGACGTCGATGAGTTCGAGCGAGCCGCCGCCGAGATCGCCGACCACGCCGTCGGGCGCGTGAATGGCCGAAATGACTCCGAGCGCGGACAACTCCGCCTCGCGCCGGCCGGAGAGCAAGACGATTTCGTGGCCGATCGCCGCGCGCGCGGCGCCCAGAAAGGCCGGGCCGTTCGCCGCGTCGCGCGCGGCGGCCGTGGCGATCACGGTGATGTCGTCGATCTCCATCGTCTCGCACAGCGCGCGAAAGCGGCGCAGGGCTTTCAACGCCTTGTCGACGCCATCCTCGGCGAGTCGACCGCTGGTGACGACGCCCTTGCCGAGCGCGCACATCGCCTTCTCGTTGAAGATCGGCGTCAGCGCGCGCGACAACCCTTGGAAGGCGACGAGGCGCACTGAATTGGAGCCGATGTCGACAATGGCGACGGGCTTGCCATGGTCGCCGAACGCTANNTATTTGTGGGCGTTGAATCGCTCCTCGCCCGGCGGAGGCGTTATGCGCGAGGACGAGCCGTCCGGCAAGACCCGATAGCTCTGCTCGTTATCGATGAGATTGGCCATCATGATCTGATCGAGCACCTGCTGATGCACGGTCTGATTGGTGATCGGCATCAATGTCTCGACGCGCCGATCGAGATTGCGCGGCATCAGATCGGCCGAGGAAATATACAGCGACGCGCGCGGATGCGGCAGCGCGTAGCCGCCGCCAAACGCATAAACGCGCGCATGTTCGAGAAAACGCCCGACGATGGATTTCACGCGGATGTTTTCGGAAAGGCCGGGAACGCCGGGCCGCAGGCAGCATATGCCGCGCACGACGAGTTCGATCGAAACGCCGGCCTGCGACGCCAGATAGAGCGCGTCGATGATTTCGGGATCGACCAGCGCGTTGCATTTGCCCCAGATCGTCGCCGGCTTGCCCGCCTTGGCGAAGGCGATCTCCTGGTCGATGTGTTCGAGCAACTTCTTCTTGAGCGAGATCGGCGACACCGACATGCGCTCGAGCCCCGCCGGCTCGGCATAGCCGGTGATGTAGTTGAAGATGCGCGACACGTCGCGGCCGATCGCCGCGTCCGCCGTGAACAGCGAAATATCGGTGTAGATGCGGGCCGTGACCGGATGATAATTGCCGGTGCCGATATGGCAGTAGGTGGCGAGTCCGGTCCCCTCGCGCCGCACCACCATCGACAATTTGCCGTGCGTCTTCAGTTCGAGGAAGCCGAACACCACCTGCGCGCCGGCGCGTTCGAGATCGCGCGCCCAGCGNNGCGATAGAGCGTCTGCTTGATCGCGACGACATTGGGGTCGCGCGCCGCCTGCTGCAAATACTGCACGACGACGTCGAAGGATTCATAGGGGTGATGGACCACCAGATCCTTCTGCTTGATGGCGAGGAAGCAATCGCCGCCATTGTCGCGCACGCGCTCGGGAAAGCGCGGATTATAGGGCTTGAACTTCAGATCGGGTCGATCGAGCGAGACGATCTCGGAAAGATCGTTGAGCGCCAGCATTCCGTCGAGTTCGAACACTTCCTCGTCGTCGACGTCGGTTTCCGCCGCGACCAGCGCGCGCAGCGTCACCGGCATGTCGGCGGCCACCTCCAGTCGGATCACCGAGCCGCGCCGGCGCCGTTTCAGCGCCGTCTCGAACAGCCGCACCAGATCCTCGGCCTCTTCCTCGACTTCCATGTCGCTGTCGCGAATGACCCGGAACAAGCCCTGCCCGCGCAAAATATAGCCGGGGAACAATCGTTGCGCGTGCAGCGCGATCAGCGTTTCGAGCCGCATGAAGCGCTCGCGCCCCGAAGGAGCCGCGCTCGAAGCGCCCGCGGCGCCCGGCAGGCGCACGAAGCGTTCGATCTTCTGCGGCAGACGCACCAGCGCCTGCAGGATCTTGCGGTCGCCGGGGTGGATCAGCTCCAGCGCCAGCGTAATGCCGAGATTGGGAATGAACGGAAATGGATGCGCCGGATCGACGGCGAGCGGCGTCAACACGGGAAAGATGCGCGTGAGAAAATGATCCTCCAGCCACTCGCGATCCGCCTTGGAGAGATCGCCGGGCTCGACGATGACGATGCCGACTTCCTCGATGTCTCGCCGCAACTCGCGCCATCGGCGCATCTGCTGATCGGTCAGCTCGATGACGCGCTCCTTGATGCGGATGAGCTGCTCCCCGGGGCTGAGCCCGTCCTGCGAAAGGGCGTTGAACTCCGAACGCGCCTGCCCGCGCAGACCGGCGACGCGCACCATGAAGAATTCGTCGAGGTTATTCGCCGAAATCGACAGAAAGCGCAGCTGCTCCAGCAGCGGGTGATTGCGGTTCGAGGCCTCCTCGAGCACGCGCCGATTGAACTCGAGCCAAGACAATTCGCGGTTCACGAAGCGCTTGGGCGAGGTCATCAGCTCTTCGGGATGCAACAAGATGTCGCCGGGCGCTTCGATCACGACGGCCGTTTCGTTTGGATTGTGTTTTTCCCGCGTCACGCAAATTCTCCGCCAATTTTCACGCATAGTGCCACAGGAGCGCCGCCGAGGCAGCGGATATTTCACTCTTGTCGCGACCGTTCCAACAACTCCGCCGCCAGCGCCCGCGTGACCCGCCGCCCGCGCGCGAGCGCTTCGCGGTCGAGGTCGCGCACGAAGGCGCGCGCCGCCCCCAGCGAGCGCTCGAGCCGCAGGGCGATATAGTCGATCAAGCCCGATTCGACGGCCAATTGCCGATCGCGAAACAGCTTTTCGAGAACGGCGCGCATCAGCCCATCGTCCGGCGAACCGATCTCAACCACCGGCGCACGACGTAAACGTGACAGCAGATCTGGCAGGCGCACCGTGTCGCCGCGCGGCGGCCGGCGCGCGGTCAGCAAAACAGAGGCGTCGCTCTCGCGCGCGAAGTTCAGCAGATGGAACAACGCCGTCTCGTCCTCCACGCGGTCCACGCCGTCGATCAGCAGCGCCGTCGGCGCCTGGATCGAAAGCTGTTCCAGCGAGGGCAACGCGCGCGGCGCCGGCGTCATGGCCCCGGTCCGGGCCGCCCAGATCGCCGCGAGATGGCTCTTGCCGCTTCCCGGCGGGCCGAGCAGCAGCAACATGCGGTCCGGCCAATTCGGCCATTGGTCGATCATCGCCAGCGCCGCCTCGTTCGAGGGAGCGGGCAGGAAGTCGCCGCGCCCGAAACTTGGCTCGACCGGCAGCTCCAAAGGGAGCTGTTCCGGCGCCCGCCTCTCCGGCCCGTCGTCGTCCGCGCCGTCGCCTTCCATGAAGGTTCAACCCCTCTCCGCGGGCGGGTCGGCCGGCCGCAGATAATAGTCGCTGGCGCGATAGCGCCGCGCCAAAAAGCGCAACATGACGCCCATCGCGGCCGCCACCGGCACCGCGACGATCATGCCGACGAAACCGAACAAGGCGCCGAAGGCGAACAGCGCGAACATCAGCCACACCGGATGCAATCCCACCGAGGCGCCGACCAGACGCGGCGACAGCACATTGCCGTCGAGAAACAGCCCGATGCTGACCACGGCGATGGCTTCGAGCGGCAGGCGCCATTCCGGCCACCCCTGCACCAGCGCGACGCTGATCGACAGCACGAAGGCGGTGATCGAACCGACGAACGGAATGAGACTAAGGAAACCGGCGATCACGCCGATCAGAAAACCGAAGTTCAGGCCGATGACCGAAAGACCAAGCGCGTACCATGATCCAAGAAACAGGCAGACCGCCGATTGCCCGCGCAAGAAGCCGGCCATCGCCTGGTCGATTTCATGCGCGACCTGGCGCACCTCTTCGCGGTAGCGAGGCGGCGAAAGCCCGTCGAGAATCTCGACCATCTCCTCCCAGTCCAGCAGCATGTAAAAGGCGACGACGGGCGTCACCACGACCACCGAGACGATATTGATCAGGGCGACGCCGCGAGACAGCAGAGACCGCGCGAACCCGCCGATATTGGCCGCGTTTTCGCCGATGAAATCATTGACGTATTTTTGCAGATCCAGCGTCGGCATCGAGGCTTCGAGCCCGTGCTGCTTCAAAAAGGCGTTGTAATCGGAAGTGAGCTTGCCGCTCCATTCGGAGAAGAGCCCCTGCAAGGCCGCGAGATAACCAGGCAGGCTGGCGACGAAGCCCTCGAACTGGCGCGCCAGCAAGGGGAACAACAGCAGTCCCGCCAGGCCGACGACCAGAATGAACACGCCGAGCAACAGAACAGCCGCGCCCAACCGCGACAGGCCCGCCGCCTTCAGGCGATCCGCGACCGGGTTGAGCAGATAGCCGAGCACGGTGCCGGCGACGAAGGGCGTCAATATCGAACTTAAGGAATAGAGCAGCGCAAGCAGGGCGAACAGCGCGAGTCCCCAGAGCAGCAGCTGGCGCTCCAGGCTCATGCGCGGCTCCGCGCTTGATTTGGGCGGCCCATCCAATTCCGACATCCCGCACCCTTTTCCGTCAAACCGCGCGACAGAGATAGACGCCGCCCAAAGCCCGCGTCAACGTCCGCGAGGAATTGCGCGCGACTTCTTGGCGGCAGCTTAAGGGTTTGCGTGAGGAGCGAGCCGGAAGGCTCGCGATCCAAGCCGAAACTGGACCGCGAGCCCTCAGGCTCGCTCCCGCGTGACACTAGCCCAGCAGCGCCCCCGCCGCGTCCCAAAGCTCGTCGAAATGGGAGATCACCCTGTCCGGCGAGAGCCGCGCGACCGGCGGGTCGCTGTAGCCGAAATCCACCGCAACGATGGGCGCGCCGGCGTTGCGCGCCGTGTCGATGTCGGTCTTCGAATCCCCCACCATCAGCGCCCGCTTGGGATCGCCCTTGGCCAGCGCTATGGTCGCCTGCAACACGCGGCCGTCGGGCTTCGACATGGCGAAGGTCTTGCAACCGCAGATCGCCGAAAATTGCCTCGCTTCACCAAGCCGCTCGAGCAGCAGCCGCGCCAAGGGCTCCGGCTTGTTGGTGCAGACCGCGAGCGCGAAGCCGGCTTGCCGGAACCGCTCCAGCGCCTCCCGCGCGCCGGGAAAGAGCCGCGTCTCGTCCGCGATATGCGCCTCGTAATGCGCGAGAAACTCAGCGACGAGCGCGTCGGCGCGCTCCTTGTCCGGCGGCGCGCCGGCGGCCGCGAAGCCGCGCTCGATCAGCGCCCGCGCTCCCGCTCCGACGAAAACGCGCGCCTCCGCCGGCGCCTGTGACGGCAAGCCCTCGCGGGCGAGCAGCACGTTAAGCGTTCCGATCAGATCGGGCGCCGTGTCGGCCAGCGTGCCGTCGAGGTCGAAAACGAGAATCGGCGGAAGTTTGCTCATGCCCTCGCCTAACCTCGCGCCATGGCGTAGGCAAGCGGCGACGCGGGCGCGAGGCCTGCGCTATAATGTCCCGCGAATCGGCGCCCGAGGTCTTTCTGGTCCGGAAGGCATAACCGGCATCCCCTTTCGCCGAAAGCGCCTTAGCCGCGTCACACCGCAAAAGAACGGCGTCATGAGCGAACGCGAAACGGAAAAATCCAAGATAAACGCCTATTTGCTCGATGTGTTGAGCAGCGAACTCGAAGAAGCCAATCGCTACGCCGTCACCGACCCCTTCACCCGATTCGTCTATGATCGCCTGCGCGAACTTAATTGGACGACGACCCGAGCGTTCGGAAAATTAGTCGCTCTCGTAAAAAGAGAACGCCCCCACGCCGACGCTCCGGCCGGAGAAGCCTTGACGGGCGACATCCCCGCGCCGCCGGCGCGCGCGCGCGTGTTGATCGATATGACGTATACGGTCGAGGGCGGGTTCAAGACCGGCATTCAGCGGGTCGTGCGCGAGATCGCCCGCAATTGCGTCGAAACCGGCGCCGGCCTGCCGGTGACGATCCACGCCGGCAGGATTTTTTCGCATTTTCGCCACCCGGCGCTGCCGGTGGAGATCGAGCCCGGCCCCGGCGATATTCTGCTTCTTCTCGACGCCTGCTGGAACAATGGCGACGACTATCCGGCGCTCATGCGACGCTTCACGGCGCAAGGCGGAAAGACGGTGGTCGCGGTCTACGACATATTGCCGCTGGACTATCCCTCGCTGTTTCGGCCCGTCGCCGCCGCCTTCTTTCGCGCCTGGCGCGAGCAGATCGTCGGGCGCGCCGACGCCGCCGTCGCCATCTCCCGCGCCACGGCCGAAAGCCTCTATGAGGATATGCGAGACGCCAGCCCGCGCCCGCCGATCGGCTGGTGGCCGCTCGGCGCCGATTTCGCCGCGGCGAAGGGAGAGCCAAGCGCGACGGCGGTGTGGATAGCGACCGGTCCGGCCTATTTCCTGAGCGTCGGCACGCTGGAGCCGCGCAAGGCCTATCCGGTCGCCATCGCGGCTTTCGAGCGACTGTGGGCGGCGGGCCGCGACATACGCTATGTGATCGTCGGCCGCCCCGGCTGGAACACCCGCGCGCTGCAACAGCGCCTGCGGCGACACGCGGAATTCGGCGGCCGCCTGCTGTGGCTCGACGACGCCGACGACGCGGATTTGCGATTGCTCTACGCCAATGCGCGCGGCGCCGTGAACTGCGCCGTCGCGGAAGGCTTTGGCCTGCCGCTGGTGGAAGCCGCCATGCGCGGCGTCCCGGTGATCGCCAGCGACATAGCGGTGTTTCGCGAGGTCGGCGGCGACGGCCCGCGCTATTTCGACCTGCTCGACAGCAAAAGCCTCGCCGCCGCGATAGAGGATGTTTTGGCGCGGCCACGAATCGCGCCGGAGATCAAGACAATCACCTGGCGGGAATCGGCGCTGGAACTGGTCCGCCTGATCCGCGCGGAGGCGTATCAGTTGCGCGGAGGGTGATGGGGATTTCGGGGGCTGGTTCGCATAATAATGATGTGGCAATCGATTGAAAGTCGGAGAGAAACTCTGGAATGACCCGTTGCTTTCGGAAAAAATTGCTGGTCATCGCCGGGGCGGGAGCGGCCCTAGAATTCGGCATGCCGTCGGTGGATGGCGTAAACGAATTGCTGCTCAAATCGGCGGCAGAATATTTCCAGTTGGCGGATAGCCCAGACAATAATCTCTACGGATTTTTGTATGAGAAGGTCGAGGAATACTGGTCGACCACAACGAAAATTCATCTCGGCAAACCGCCGAATTTCGAGGATGTGCTTTACGCTATTTCCGTCCTGGCATCGATCTACCCCGCAGGGATATTCACCGGGGTATTAGGCGCATTTGCGACGCCTAAATGTTTTCCACAAGTTCTCCACATCGGCCAGCGCAAGCCCGTCGACGAAAATGTATTGAGACATCTTGGCCAGCACCTTATCGATGGTTTGATGACTGAGTTCAGGAATCGCTGCCGTGAACCTGAATTGGAGCTAAAGCCAAAGATCGATGAGCTAGACCGTATGTTCGCCGTATGC
>PLZT01000694.1 GCA_003152255.1 Methylocystaceae bacterium
GCGTCAATTCGGTCGACGACGGCATCGTGAATTCCGAGCGCGGCGCGGGATACGAGACGCGCGTGCCCTCTTCTTCGACTGGCTTCGGCGCGGATTTCACGGGCGCGGGCGGCGCGTCCTTCGCGTCAAAGCGGCTTTTCAGTTCGGCGACTTGTGCCGTCAACAAAGCAATTTGTTCGGCTTGCGTCATGCTATTTCTCCTCTTCGGCGACGGCCTGCCAAGACGATGGCGCGGGCCGTTGGATCGGTCGGCAACTCCGGCTCGGCAATACTCAAAGAGCGGCGCTTTTCGCCAGCGGCGATGACTTTCGCCGCGAACCCCGTGGGAGCCGGCAACGCATGGCCGCCGTTCCGCGCCAGCTCGGCGGCCTTAATTACTTCGCGTGCCATCGCTTGCGGGTCGGTAACATGCGTCTCAAATTCCGCAGCGTCGGATCCGCGTCCGGCGGCAAACAGTTCGACGACTTGCGGCAGTTCAACTTCCGGCGCGCGGTAAGGCGCGAGATGCGCGAATGGACTGTCCTGCGGATTTTTCACGAACGCCATGAGCTTTTCGTGTTCGCGTTCACGCCGCTTGCGATCAGCTAGTCGCTCGGCCAGTCGCTCCTCCGCTGTCGGCGTCCGTGGAGCGGGTTTTGTTTGCGCGGGCGCTGGCGGCGTCGTTGCTTTTTTCGGCGCGGGAGCGGGAGCGGGCGCGCGAGGTGCGTGAAGTGCAAGACGCGCTTTCTCGCGGTTAAACTGCTCGGCCGCTCGGCGGAAGATTGAAATGTCCATCATGAGCCGAATCTACGCCATTAAATTTCATTGGGTAGCTGCAACGCTCCAATAATCAAAAAATTATCGCCGGCGAAATGCATCAATTTCGTCGCGCCGAACGAACCATTTGCCGTCTTGAAAAACGGCGTCGATTTTTCCTTTCACGGCGCGCTGCCGCAAATATTCGTTTGACCTCCCGATTTGACGCGCGCCGATGAGCAGCGGGACATATTGATCGTCGTCGACGCGCGTCGACGGCGGCGAGCCTTCGAGTTTGCGGCGAAGCGCGGCCACTTCTTCTCGCAGTTCGATAAATGCCGCCGTAAGCAGTTCATCGCGCGTCGGCACCGTGCCGAGTGCTTCGCTCGCAAATTCGTGCGCGAGACGGTCGAGGGCTTGTGTCGCTTTGATGCTCATTGCGACTCCCCTGCGAGTTCAAGCAACACGCTGCGAATTTCGCGGTCAATCACGTCGATTTCGGCTCTCGATAAAGACAACCGCGCCCCGCATTGGCTCGCGACGGTCAGCAAGCGTTTTCGGCAGTCGGTCAGATACTCGCGCCAAACGCTTTCAACCTCATCCGCCGGCAAGAGCTTCCCGGCTCGCTGCTCAAATTCCAATTGTTTGATCTTCGCGACCGCGCATTCTTTCCTGCGAACGGCTTCGGCCGTCGACCAATCGTCAGAGGAGGACTCAGGCGAGTCAGGGAGGGGCGCCGGCACCCTGAAAGCAGGCGCGGCGGGGTGACGGCCAGCCGGCTTCGCAGCGGCCTCAACGGTCCGCGCTAAGGACGGACGCCCCTTGTGCTGAAATGGCCGCGCATCGAGAAGTCTGTTGGTCGCCGCAATATCAACGCGGCCGGACCCATCCGTCGACAAAATCAAAAAACCCTTCGCCTGCCAGGCGGTCAGCGCCGCCCGCGTCACGCCTCGGCTACGGGCAAACTCGGCTTTCGTCATCAGCGTCGGCATCTGTTCCTATTACACTTCTATTTGCAGTGTATATTATTATTTTACAATTGCAAAGCGTGATATGCCGGGATCCTGCGTGCCCCCCCGGGAGGGTATAGGTCAGGGGAAGGACCCTAAGTGTTGGATATCATTGCGTTTTCCAACCTCCATATCCCGTCATCCGGGGGCTTCCTTCGATGTCACGGTCCCGCTTCGCGCCGGCACAACTTGTGGTTGTCGCTATCCGCCGGAGGGCGTAGGCGATTTCGGAACGCTCGATGAAGTAGCTCTCTGGGTCGCGATGGCTTGGCGTCAGCCGCTCGACACGACGCGCGAGCGCCGTGAGGTCGTCGGCGTTCCCTGGCGGCGCGGTCACGGGCGCGGATGGCGCGAAGCGCCGGATCACGAGCGCCTCCGTGAATAGCCAAGCTCTAGCGAGGTGACGCAAGTGACGCTGAGTCTGATTGGGACGTTCACGCGGGCGTGTGTGCGCGCGTGAACGGTAGTTTCCAAAGTTGCGTCACTTGCGTCACCTTTCGCTTTCCCAATGGGGTCGCGCGGCGTCGTCGACCTTAATTCGGAGGCCATAGAAGCCCTGCCCACGGTTCATTTTGTGCTTGGAAAACCCTCGGCTTTCGAGCGTCTGCGCAACCCGCTTCATTGTTCCGGGGGTTTCTCCCGCCCGTTCGGCCCAAGCGGTCCAAGAGGCAAAGATGTCAACGAGGCTTTCCCATGCGGACGGAACGCGCTCGGCTTTGTCATCAATCCACGCGGCCACGGCGTCTTCTGCTTCGAGGTAAGCGGCTGTTGCCTCCTGAACGGCTTGCGGCGGCTTCAGGCCGCATCGCTGCCATTCCAGACAACCTTCAATGAGCAAGCGGAGGATGCCCGGCCATTCACCTTTGAGCTTTTCGGCAAGCTCCGGGTCGCATTTGTCGGCCGGAATGGTGACGGCGAAGGGGATAAGGTGGAAGCGCCGGCGGATGGCTTCGTCGACCGAGCGCAGCGACGGCTTATGGTTGCCGGCGATAACGAGCTTGAATTGGGGGCTATACTCGAAATCGTCCTGGCGCATGAACCGCGCTGTAACGATATCGCCGCCAGTTAGCTGCTTGACGCGCGATTCCGCCCAGCGTCGTCCTTCTTCTGTTTCGGTCGCGGTGACGAGTCGCGCGCCACGAAGGCGGGCAAGCTCAGTTGTATGTCGGTCGTTATTGCTGGCGGTGAATGTCTCTATCCCGGCCGCTTTGTGATAGTCGCCCATAATGTCGGCTGCGGTCTTGAGCAGGACGCTTTTGCCGTTGCGCCCTGTGCCATATCCGAAGAAAAGGGCGTGCTCGCGCGTGTCGCCGGTTATGGCGTATCCGAGCATCCTCCGGATGTAGGCGACCAGTTCCGCATCGCCGCCTGTGATCTCGTCCAGGAAGGCGAGAAAACGCGGGCAATCGCCACCTGGACCAATTGCGGTAATTTTGGTCATGTAGTCGCTAGGACGATGCGGGCGCTGTTGTCCGGTGCGCAGATCAATGACGCCGCCGGGCGTATTGAGCAGCCATGGGTCACAATCCCATTGGCCAACGGTCGCGGCGATGCGTCGATCAGCGCGGGCCAGACTGCGCACGGACGCCACGGTCTTTGCGCTGGCGAGCGTCGTGGCGATCTTGGCTTTGTTGCACGACGCCGCCGCCTCGCGGCAAATATGGCGTGCAAGGTCGAAAGCGTGCAGCGTGTCGTCGAAGCGCCAATGCGTTTCGGTCCAGGAAAGCCATTTGTCCCAAGCGGCGACATAGCGAAGATCGTTGGCGTGACGTTCTGCGAAGCGCAGCGCAAGGGCTTCGTCGGAAAAGGCCGGCGGACGTGACGGGCTTTGTTCGGCGAAAGCCTCTAGTGGGATTAGGTTCGAGGCGGGTTTGTTCATGCGGCGCGCCTCTCTGCCTTCGGGGCAACAAAGATTTTCGGCTTTGGCAAGCACAACATGTCGCGAACGCGCCGCCCAAAAGCAGGATCGTCGACAGAGAGCATGTCGCCGGCGAGCCGCCAGCGCGCGCGGCCCTGATCCAAGATGACAACGCCGTGCCGCTCGGCGCGAAGCCATTGCAACGGGTCCGCGAAGACGCGGAGCGCGGGAGATTCGACGCGAGGAAAAAAGCGCATTTGCTCACCGAGCAAAACCGCGCGGCCAAGCCATCGGCCAACGCGGGCCCGCCCGTCGAACGCCACAAGATCATCGACGATGCCGAATTCGTCGCGAGCGATGACGCATAGCGCGGGTCTCGCGTCTTCGTCATGCTCTGCGGCGAAGTCGAAATAGCGCTCGGTGAAAACAACACGCGCGGCGCGAACCGGCGCAGCGGGGCGCCCAGGATCATTATCGAGCGCAGCCGGCGGGATTTCTCGCGCCAGGAGCCAAGCGCGTTGCGCGTCGTCGAGGGCGCGAGTTTGCGCGAAAAATTCCGCAGCGATGTCATGGGCGGAGATGGTGCACGGTGCGTCGCTCATAGCGCGCCGCCTTTTCGCATCATCCCGGCGACGGCGATTGGCGCGCTTTCGGCGCGGTCACAGTCACATTTGCGGGCGAAGAGCGCGGCCTGCGAAGGCCAACGCGAGATCGCGACGCTGCGAGCGGAATCCTTATTCTCCTTTCCCGGCGCGATATTCGAGGCGCGTTTCCAGACTGACGGCGCGATCATGGTAAGCGGAATCCCCGCTGCGGCGAGAGCGCCTTCAATAATCCCGCGCGAGCGGCCAAAGCCGAAGGCTCCCGTGGTGCTATCGGTCGGACGCGGCCCGACAAGTTCGCAATAGGCGAGCGTCGCATGCGAGGCGTATATGATGCTGGCGAACAGCGCCGGGTTGACGGCGCGGCGGCCCTTCGCGCCGTCCTCCAGGGTCGGCGTGTCGTGAATGGCGACCAGTTCGGCGGTTTCGGTCAAAATGGCGATTGCGCCGTCTAGGCCCGGGTCGATTCCTAAAATCGTCATTAGCTGCGGCCCTCCTCGCTGAGATCGAGGAGGCGGCCAAGCGGCCCGGCGGCGCAGCCGTTGGAGAGACGCAGCAGCGCCTTGCGCAATGTGTCGACGGGACAGCCGTGCTGAAGCGCAAGACTCGCCGTCACGGCAAGATCGTGTCCAATCACGGCAACCGCTGTGTTTGGCTTTTCCCCGCCATTAAGGAAAATTTCGGCGAGCCGGCCGTCGGCGAAGCGGGAGACGTTCGCGCGATAGTTGATTCCGTCATGCTCAAAGGTGAAGGCGTCGCCACGGCGTCGGTTCGGGAGAGTTTCGCGCGTCATACGCTCACCTCGCCCATCGCGATGGTCGCGATCAAAATTGCCAAATCGGGCGATATGTCGAACCGCCGCGCGAGAAAACGCACCCGCAGTTCTTGCAGTTGGCGATTCTGGTCGCTATAGTCTGAAACGCAGTTTGGTTTCCGAGCCCGGTCCGCCGCCAGCGGGGCCGGGTTCTTCTTTTTGGATTTCATTTGTTCTGTCCATCATTTGGGACGCGGCGTCATCGCGACGCGGCGGGCTGTGTTTTGGGTGTTGTCGGTTAGTCCAACCGCTCTTGCGGCGGCGGGTTTCGAGCCTTTCGGGTCCGCCACTCACGCAACCAGGCGAACGGGCAGCGAGCGCAGATAGGCGCGCAAATCCTCGTCCAGGATGATCGTGCGGCGGCCGATCTTGCGAGCTTTCAGGCGCCCGTCTTTGATTTCCGCATAGAGTTTCGTAGGCCCGATGTTCGCGGCTTTCGCAGCGTCGCGCGGCGAATGCGCCAGCGGCGCAAGGTCCACATTCGACATGATGTATCTCCGACGTTCGCCGCTGAATTGCGGTGAACCATGACGAACGTAGGAGCGGGAAAAAAATTAGTCTAAGTCACCTTTGTTGCTATTTTCGTTTCAGCAATTGAGTGCGTGTTCTCGCGCTTGTCCCGTAAATTTTGTCAATGATACCCATAAATTCCCAAAAAGGGCCTTCGTAGCACTCGCTCACAACATTCCATGTGTAAGCCGCATTTGACTTGCCGGTGATCTCTTTAAACGCGCCGCGAGCCGTTTGAATAAACCTCTCCGTTCGGGGATCGGCCTTTCTGCGTCGGCGATCAGCAACAGGTGTCGCCACAAGGTCTTTTCGGGCAGCGGCTATCGCTGGAATAGCGTCCGCAGCCGGCGGGGCGTTCGTCACGAAACCCGGTGCGGAAAAAGCTACCCATGATGTCGGAATCCCCTTTTGCGGCCTAATGTTCTCGGGGAGGCATTGGATAATCGAGCGACGAGTGTCGTCGCACGCGCCGGCCCATGCGGTCAGCCATCGCCTCAACGAGCGCGATCTAGCGGCTTTTCCCAGCCGATCAAGTTCGCGCGCTTTGCCCTTGGATCGAAAGGGCGTCGCAAAATATTCTTTTTTTTCGTTACCGCCGATCTTATACGCGCGCCGGTCGAAATATGCGGCCAAGAAAATCGCCCCGGCATTCAATTTCATTGCTTGTTCGGTAACGGAGTTTTTCTCGATATCGGGCCTCGCGATCGAGCTAAGATAGGAAAGCAACTTCTCCAGCTTTGGAGACATCCATTCCTCGGACCGTTCGGTTGGAGGCGCGGTCATCGCTGTGGCACTTTCTGCAACGGCGGCGGCGCGGACAATGGCGGTGCGTCCTTCGGCTGGCAATAGGCGCCCCAGGCGTTCATGAGAGTCCGCCGCTTCTCGAGCGCGTCGCCGCGCCGGTAAGCTTGCTCGGCTTTGTCGCCGACGACGTGGGCAAGCGCCGCCTCTGCAACTTCGCGGGCGAAATGCGTTTCGTTGCCCGCCCAATCTCGGAAAGCAGATCGGAACCCGTGAACGGTCGCGCCTTCGACTCCCATGCGGTCGATAACCTTCGCCATCGAGATGTGGGAAAGCGGCTTGCCGTGGCGATAGCCTGGAAAGACAAACTGGTTGATCTTCACTGCCGCGAGCCGCTCTAGGATGGCGACGGCGCGCTCGCATAGGGGGACACGGTGTTCGCGCGCGGCCTTCATGCGCTCGGCGGGAATCGTCCAGACTTTCGCCGTCATGTCGATTTCAGACCATCGCGCGCCATAGACTTCGCCCGAGCGCGTCGCCGTCAGAATGCAATATTCCAGCGCCATCGCGGGGATGGCGTCGCAGTCGCGCAACTTGGCGACGAACGCAGGCACGTCACGATAGTCCATCGCCGCATGATGCCCACGGGAGAGCTCTGCCCGTTTCGGCAATAGGTGCGCGAGGTGCCCACGCCACGCCGCCGGGTTTTCGCCCGTGCGATGTCCTTGCGCTTTCGCCGCGTCCAGAACCGCCTCGATCCGGCCGCGCACTCGGGAGGCGGTTTCGGGCTTGTCCTGCCAAAGTGGTGTCAGGACGACCAGAACCGCCGCAGTGTCGATTTCATCGACGGGACGGGAACGTAGCGGCGCGGCGAATTCCGTGAGCGACGCACGCCACTGCGCACGATGCTTCTCATTGCGCCATTCGCTTTGCTTCGCGGCAATTAGTGCGTCCGCAATCTCTCCGAATGTCGGCTTGTCCGCGTCGACTCGCTTGGCCTCGCGTCTCGCATCAATCGGATTGGAGCCCGATCTCAGGACGCGACGGGCTTCGTCGCGGGTGGCGCGGGCTTCGGCGAGACCAACGCCATCGGAGACGGCCCCGAGCCCCATCTCGGGGCGGCGTCTTTGCCATGAGAATCGGTAGACCCACGTCTTCGCCCCCGAGCGCGCGACGCATAGGTAGAGGCCACCGCCATCTGGATAAATCCCAGGGCCGGCAGTCGCCACCTTTCGCGCGCTCAACGTTCCGACCACTTATCAGGTCCCCCAGTCGGTCCCCCAACTGAACGCGGATTATAGCGAATGTCGGCGAACGCGCAAGCGCGTCAGCGAAACAATATGTGTTGAAATTGTTAGGCTTTATGAATGCTGGAGAACGCCCGCGAAGATAATTTGGTCGGAGACAGCGTCCGCCAAGCCCACATGAAGCCCTCCGAGATGATCGTTCCGCCGTTATACCAATAGGTCATGGAATTGATCGCGGCGTCGACCGTGGTCTGGTTAGAGGTCAAAGGCGTCAAGGGTTCCGGGCAGCCGGCGTTTGGCCCCGCCGTCGTCTGGCCCGATTCGCTGATCGCGGCGGCTTTCGTGGTCGCGTCATATTTGAGGATATACTGCCCCGCGCCCCAAGTGCCGCCGAGCGTCCATTCCCAGCTCGTGGGGATTGTCGCCGTCGTGCCGCCGGAGGCATAGGTTGCGTCGTTAATGAAGTTGTTGTGGAAGCCGCCGGAGCCGTTCGCATAGAGGCCTGGCGCCTGAAAGGCCCAGTTCGCCATGTTGTAATCGGGCTCGTCGGGCCAAAAGTAGGGCACGAACAAAGATAGGCGGTCCGACGAGGAAGGCGCAGTGTCGGTTACGTCGTAATTCGTGGTCGCCGCGTAGCTTCCGCCCCAATTGTTGTTCAGCCATGCCTGTTCGGCCTGGGTGGGCCGCGCCTCGACGCAGCCCTTCCAGGCGACCGACTGTCCGTTCGGGTTCAGGATGCGCGGGAACAGGTCATAGTGGCTGATCGTGTAGGGGTTGGCCAGCCAGTCGCAACCGCCGTTCTCATAGCCGGCGCTCTTGCTGCCGACGTCCGTCGTGAAGGAGTAATACCAACGGCGTTAAAGATT
>PLZT01000644.1 GCA_003152255.1 Methylocystaceae bacterium
CGATCAGCGTCTCCTCGTCCTCTTCGTAAATCTGCGTGCCGACGGGAACCTTGAGCACGGCGTCGGCGCCGCGCCCGCCGGCGCGGTTCTTGCCCATGCCGTGCATGCCGGTCTTGCCCTTGAAATGCTGCTGATAACGATAGTCGATCAGCGTGTTGAGCCCATCGACGCATTCGGCGACGACATCGCCGCCGCGTCCGCCGTCGCCGCCGTCGGGACCGCCGAATTCGATGAATTTCTCGCGCCGGAACGACACGCAGCCGGCGCCGCCGTCGCCGGAACGCACGTGAACCTTGGCTTGATCGAGGAATTTCATCGGGTTTGACTCAATGTCCGGGTTTGACTCATATCGAGGTCAGTTTGGCGCGCCGCGCGCCGAAGCATGTGTGCATGGCGCCGCGCGACAGGCGCATGCGCTCGACGCTCACCACGCCGCCGCGCGCCGGCGCGTAATGGTCGTCGACGCCGCACGACACGAAGCCGAGCTTTTTCTGAAGGCGCAGCGAGGCCGCGTTCGTCGCCAGCGCCGCCGATTCGATGGTCTGCACCGAGGTGACCGAAAACAGCAGATCGACGAAGGCGCTCGCCGCCTCGCCCATAAGCCCCTGCCCCCAGTAGGGTTTTCCGAGCCAGTAGCCGAGCGTCGTCGCGCCCCGGCCCGGAGCGCCATGGGCGCCGATCACGCCGATGACATCGTTGGGCTTCTGCTTCAAGGCGAGCGCCAGCACGAACTGTTCGCCCATCGTGTTGCCGGCGCGGGACTCGAAAACGAAACGCTCGGCGTCGGCGAGAGCGTAAGGGTGCGGAATATTGGCGGTGTTCAGCGCGACATCGGGGTCCGAGCAATGTTGCGCGATCGCTTCGCCGTCGGCGGCGCGCGGCCAGCGCAGCCAAAGACGCGGCGTCTCCAGCCGGAAAATATCGTCGCGCGTGATCTCGGGAAACATCGTCCAACTCCAAGCGAAAGACCAAAAATTAGCCCTGGAATGATAGGCGGGAAAGCGGGGGGGGGTCCGCCCTCTTCCTATCGGCCCAATGCGGCCTTTTCCTGACGTTCGCCTGGAGCTTTCGCTCGTAAAGCCAAAGGTTTCGACATTCGCGAAGACCTTTGTTCCGCCGGTGGTCGCTGGGCCGGCGGAGGGTCTTGGCTTAAGAACCCTCGCCTATTCCGCGGCTACCGAAGCCGGGACCACGGTTATGCTGGCGCGGCCGCTGGTCATCTTGAACAGAACCTTGCCGTCGACGAGCGCGAACAGCGTGTGGTCCTTGCCCATGCCGACGTTTTGGCCGGGATGCCATTTGGTGCCGCGCTGTCGCACGATGATGTTGCCGCCGATCACCGATTCGCCGCCGAACTTTTTGACGCCGAGGCGCCGTCCGTCCGAGTCGCGGCCGTTGCGGGACGAGCCGCCTGCCTTTTTATGAGCCATCGTTCTGCTCCGAAATTTTTAGCGGGCGCGAGGCCCTGCTGGAATGGAATGCGCGCCGATGCGCGTTTGTGCGTATTTAAGCATGGCCGGCGCGCGTTTGCACGCCCGAACGTGCTTAGCCCTCGATCCCGGTGATCTTGACGCGGGTCAAGTCCTGCCGATGGCCGCGCTTGCGCTTGGAGTTCTGGCGGCGGCGCTTTTTGAAGGCGATGCTCTTGGGGCTGCGGGCCTGCTCGGCGATCGTGCCGACGACCTTGGCGCCCGCGACGGTCGGGGCGCCGATCGTGGCCGCGCCGTCCCTGGAGACGAGCAGCACTTCGTCGAAGGTCACCGCGTCGCCCGCGACGCCGGCGAGCGCCATGACGGTGATGGTGTCCCCGGCGGCGACGCTATATTGCTTTCCGCCGGTTTTGATAACTGCGAACATTGTCATTATCCTGTGGTCGCTCCGGCTCTGACGACGTTGCGCCGGCCGGACTTCTTGGAAGTTCACCGTTTCGTGCGAACGGTTTGGCTCCGACTGTCCCCGCCGCCCAAAGAGCGCGCAAAAACAAAAACGCGGCGAAACCGCCGCGCCGAAGCGGTGATGAAATAGCCCGGAGGCGACGGATTGTCAATGTCGCGGGTGCAGGGGTAGCGGGTCAGTTTGAAATTTTCATTTATGGTGGGAACACTCGCCCACAATTGGCGCCGACGAAGGGACAGATTTTCACCACACCCGTCCAACGGTCCAAAAGCGCGACTGTGCGATCCGCCGCAACGACTTCATATCGCGCCAAATGCGCCGACGCGAAGATAATCGCCACCAATAATCCTATAATTGCGTATTGAGCTTTGGTCATTTGGAGCATCACGTCCGCCCTCTTGCTGAATATCTCATTTCACGAATCAATTCTGATACTTCTTTAAGACTCATATGGACGTGAGACCATGGCTCCTGCAACCTTCTGCTCTCTGCCATTTCGCGATGTGTCTTGCCGTTATACGCGCCACATCCAATGCCCTCGCCAGTAGCTAACCCGTCTTATTCACCGGGGGCTTGATTTTGGGCTGACGGATGTAGCGTAAGATATTGATTT
>PLZT01000714.1 GCA_003152255.1 Methylocystaceae bacterium
ATGTCGGGCGCGCGGGAGGCTCTGTCCAGCGAGCGTCTCGTGCCCCGCAAGGTCGCCTGATTATGACGCAACTTTCGGACGTTCGCCTGTCGCTGCTCGATCGATCGCGCCGCGGCGGCCTGGGGCGCATTATCGTCGATCTCTTCAAATACGGGATCGCGAGCCTCGGCGCCCTGGCGCTCGACGCCGGGACGATGGTGTTTCTCAACAAGGCGCTCGGCGTCAATTACCTTGTCGCGGCGGCGATCGGCTTCACATCGGGCCTCGGGCTCGTTTATTGGCTGAGCGTTCGCTATGTGTTCGGCGACATCAGGCGTTTGCGCCCGTCGCAGGAAATATTCGGTTTCCTCGTGACCGGCCTGATCGGTTTGCTGCTCAACGAAATTTTGATGAAGACTTTCGTGGAGCAGGTCGGGCTTTCGGTTCCAATCGCCAAAATTCCAACGGCCGGCTTCGTATTTCTCTTCAATTTCACCGCCCGTCGCATGTTGCTGTTCTCGGACGTGGCGAAAACGCATTTGGTGAAGCGCGCCGCGGCGGCCTGGGACTTGGCATTAAAGTCGAGCGCCGCCGAATTTCCGCTCTGCGGGACCGTCGCGCTCGCCGCTCTGGCCGCCGTCGGAATCACTTTTTCGCAGGCGCGAGAGGTCTGGAGCACGGGGCATTTTTTCGACACCGACGACGCGATGCGCGCGGTCCAGGTGCGCGATCTGTTGGCCGGGCAATCCTGGTTCGACATGACGACCTGGCGGTTCGATCCGCCGATGGGGGTGTTCAGCCACTGGTCGCGCATCGTCGACGTTCCGCTCGCGGGACTGGAGCTGTTTTTCCGCTTGTTTCTCGACGCCGATCACGCCGAGCGCGCGACGCGGCTGGTCTTTCCGCTGGCGTTGCTGGCGACATTGCTTGGCCTCATGGCCTGGTTCACCAAAATTCTGGCGCCGTCCGCGTCGAAACATGTCGCGGTGCTGCTCGGTCTTCTCTCCGGCGCCGTGTTCCTGCAATTCGTTCCGGGACGGATAGATCACCACGCGCCTCAGATCGTCCTGCTGCTCGCGTCGCTCGGCTTTTTCCTGCGTGGATTGGACGCCAAGGAGGCGCGGGCGATGGCCCCGGCGAGTCTGGCGATGGCGCTGTCCATCGCCATCAGTCTTGAGAATCTGCCGTTTTTCGCGGTGATGCTGGCGGGTCTCGCTGCGCTTTTCGTTGTCGACGGGGCCAAGATGCGCGCGCCAATGGGCTGGTTCGCCGGCGGCGCGCTGATCGCGTTTCCGGCGTGCTTCGCGGCGACGGTCGCCCCCGCGCGTTATCTGCTGTCCGCCTGCGACGCCTACTCCGCGGTTCACCTCGCGGCGCTTGCCGCGGGAACGCTGGGTTTCGCGGCGCTCGCGGCGTTCGTCCCGCGCCTTTCGACCATGCGCGGGCGGGCGGCGGCGGTGGCGGTTGTCGGAGCCGCGGTTATCGCGCCAATCGCCGCCATCGCGCCGCGATGTGTCGGCGACCCGCTTGGCGGTCTCGATCCGCTGCTGCGCGAGCTATGGCTGTCGCACGTGACCGAGGCCACGCCGCTGCTAAAATTCTGGGATAAGACGCCCAATCTCGTCGTTGTGATGGGCCTGCCCGTGATCCTGGGCTTCGCGGCCGCGCTTGTCGAAGCCGTCCGGGAGCAAGGGATCGCGCGGCGCCGTTGGTTCTTGGTCGCCGCAACGATCGGGATCGGTTTCGCCGCCGGGATGTGGCAAGTGCGGGTCTTTTCGTCGGTCACGCCCATCGCCATGGCGCCGCTGGTGATCGCGGTGGTCGCCGTCGCCCATCGGGTCGGCGCGTCTTTCAGCGTTTTCACCCGCGCCTTGCTCGCCGGCGTGCTCTGCATCGGAGTCTCCCCCGTGGGATTGGCGAGCATCCTCCCCAAGCCGGAGAATAACGGGAACATCGCGACGGTGGTTCAGGCTACCGAGGAGTCCCTCTGTCTGAAACCGGCGGCCCTCGAACCGCTAAATCATCTCGAACCGGCCCGCGTGGCCGCGTCGGTCAATCTCGGTCCCTATCTGCTCGCTCATACACATCACAACGTCTTCGCCGGGCCCTATCACCGCGACAATCACGGCAATCGCATCGTCGTCGACGCCTTCCTGGCCTCGCCCGACGAGGCGGAGCAAATTTTGCGCGCGGCGGGAGCGCAAGTTGTTCTGTGGTGCGCACGCGATGTGTCCGATTTCGCCTTGCACGCGCCAAACGGCCTTGGCGCGGCGCTGGCGCGAGGCGAGGTTCCCGAATGGCTCGAGCCTCTGCCGCAATCCAAAAAACAGCTCCTTGTTTTCGCCGTAAGACCGAAGCAGTAATAACGCGCCGCCGTTCACCCGGAATGGCGCGCCGCCGTTTGACGGCCGAAACAAGGAATGCCCAAGGACATGACGTCGACCGATCGCCGCCGCTTCCTGCTTGGCGGAGCAAGTTTTGTTGGGGGGACGGGTCTCGCGCTCGCCGCGCCCAAGTCCCTCGCGCAATCCGAACCCGAGGACGAGTTGCAGGTGCGCGTCGAGAATAAATCGGTGCCGGAACTGTGCGCCGAGAAGGACAATATCGAACTCGATTTATTCTCTTCCCGCGTACGCCGAATGCAAGTCCAGGCCGTGCATCCTTCCTATATCAACATGATCGGGACCGACCGCTACGCGCCCGACTGGTCGAGCTGCGAGTTCTCCCATGATTATTCCGGATTCGCCGAGCAGACGCGCCGCCTGACGTTTTGGGAGACGCCGGACTTCTGGCTTACGGGCTACACCTTCCCAAGCAAAGCCTTTTGGCGGGCCCCCACCGTGCCGGTGCGCGTCGGCGATCGTGTCGAAAAAGGCTTTCACCTCGTGCAGTTCTGGATGAACTATCGCCAGCGCGCCGAAGAGATCATGGTGTTCTATCCGCCCGACGGCTACTGGCGCGCCCGTCCGCTACCGTTCGAGGAGATGCGCTGGACCGCCTATGGCTCGTCCTTTCTGATCGGACCGGTCGAGATACAGCAGCGCCCGATCGTCGCCTTCGAGGAAATCGCCTTCGAGCCGGAGACCCGAACCTTCGTGCTGAAATTCAAGCGCGGCGGCACGGCGCGGATCAAACTGGACAAGATCGACCAGGAACACATCGCGCTCGACGTTTCCTATAGCGACGCGATGCCCGAGGGGCTGCCTTTCGCCTCGCTGCGGTCGATGTTCGCGATGCAAACGATGAACGACGCCGCGCGCGTCGCCTGGCGCAACAAGCGCGGCGCGAGCTGGCAGGAGGCCGAGGTGATCGGCTTTCCCGGCGCCAACGCCACGGAATTATGGGTAGGACGGCATTTGCCGTCGCGCCACAATCTTTCGGCGCCGGACATGGTCTTCGGCAAGTTCCAGGCCGCCACCTTGCTAGCGAAATGACCATTGCGGCGCCCGCGCGCATCGTCGTTCTCGACGCCGCTCGTGGGACCGCCATTGTCGCCATGGTGGCGTTCCATCTGATCTGGGACCTCGGCAATTTCGGTTATATCGACAGGGATTTTCCCTATTCGGCGAGCGTGAAACTGTTCGGCCACGCCGTCGCCATCGCTTTCTTGTTCATCGTCGGCGTCAGCCTGGTCGTGGCGCGCGCGCGGGGCGCCGGCTCGGGGGCGTTCTGGCGCCGGTTTTTCGTGATCGCCGGCGCGGCGGGACTAGTCTCGCTCGGCACCTATATCGCGTTTCCGCAAGCCTTCGTGTTCTTCGGCATTCTGCACTGCATCGCCCTCGCGAGCCTCTTGGCGGCGCCATTGCTTCCCGCCCCCTGGCCGGCCGCGCTTCTCGCCGCGCTCGTGGCGGCCCTGGCCCCGATGTTCCTAGCCTCGCCCGCCTTCAACAACCCTTGGCTGAACTGGATCGGTCTTTCGACCTTCGAGCCGCTGACCAATGATTATCGGCCCATTTTGCCCTGGTGCGCCGCCGTCTTCGCCGGCGTCGCCGCCGCGAAATTTTGGGCGGCTCGAAGTTGGGATGCGATCGGCGGAAATCTCGAGGCCGGCCCGCTGGCCTGGCTTGGCCGACACAGTCTCGCGCTCTATCTAATCCATCAGCCGCTGCTCTTTGGCCTTTTCGCCGCGCTCGTTTTCGTCGGGGCGGCACCGAGCGACCGGAGTTCGGGCGGCTTCGTCGGCGCCTGCGTCGCGCAATGCGAGGCGAGCGGGGGCGGAAAATCCGTTTGCCGCGAGGCCTGCGCCTGCATCGCGGAGCGCGCGGCGAGCGAAGACCTGCCGACCGAGGCGAAAGCGCGCGCGACGCGCCTGGATGAATTGGCGAGCGATTGCATGGCGAAAGAATACTGAGCGCCGGGGCGGAACGTCCGGCGGACGTTTTTTTTCTCTAGGGAAAGTCCAAGGAGATGACGATGACCGTGGGTTCCGAAACGCCTAATGGCCCCGACCTCACCCAAGGCGTCGACTTCGCCGAACTCGAGCGCGATGGCAAATTGGTCGGCCGCGTCGGGGAAAAGGAAGTGCTGCTGGTGCTGCGCGAAGACGAGGTCTTCGCGATCGGCGCGCATTGCTCGCATTACCACGCGCCGCTCGTCGACGGACTCGTCCTGGGCGGGGAAATCCATTGTCCGTGGCATCACGCGAGCTTCGACCTCGCCACGGGGGAAGTTTTGCGCGCTCCGGCGCTCGACTCCCTTCCCTGCTGGACGGTCGAACGTCGGGACGGCAAGGTGTTTGTGCGCGGCGAACGCACGGCGAAAACCCGCACCCCCGCCCCGATGGAGGCCTCGAAAACGGTGGTGATCGTCGGCGGCGGCGCGGCGGGCCTCGCGGCCGCGGCGGAGTTGCGGCGCCAGGGTTTCGCGGGCAAGCTCGTCATGTTGAGCGCCGAGGACGCGCCGCCGCTCGATCGCCCCAATCTCTCGAAGGACTATCTCGCCGGCGCCGCCCCGGAGGAATGGCTGCCGCTGCGGCCGGAGAATTTCTATTCCGAGAATGGGATCGACCTACGGCTCGGCGCCGTCGCCAACGGTCTCGACGCGAAGGCGCGGCGGCTGACGCTCGCCGACGGGAGCACGCTCGAATTCGATCGGCTGCTGCTGGCGACCGGGGCCGAGCCCGTGCGGCTCCAGATCCCCGGCGCGGAGCTGCCGCATGTGCGCACCTTGCGTTCGCTCGCCGATTGCCGGGAGATCATCGCGCGCGCGACGCAAGCGCGGCGCGTGGTCGTGCTGGGCGCGAGCTTCATCGGTCTCGAAGTCGCGGCCTCCCTGCGGACGCGCGGACTGGAGGTTCACGTCGCCGCGCCGGAGAAGATCCCGATGGAGCGCGTGCTCGGCGCCGAAATCGGCGCCTTTGTGCGCAAGCTGCACGAAGAGCATGGCGTCATCTTTCACCTCGAGGATGTCGCGACCGCGATCGACGAAAGGCGAGTGACGCTAAAGAGCGGGAAAAGCGTGGAGGCCGAACTGGTCGTCGCGGGCGTCGGCGTGCGGCCAAGGCTCGAACTCGCGGAAAAGGCGGGCCTCGCCATGGATCGCGGCGTCCTCGTCGCCGCTTTTCTCGAAACCAGCGCGCCGGGAATCTACGCGGCGGGCGACATCGCGCGTTGGCCCGATCCGCACAGTGGGGCGCGCATTCGCGTCGAACATTGGGTCGTCGCCGAGCGGCAGGGCGCCGTGGCGGCGCGCAACATGCTGGGCGCGCGCGAGGCCTTCGACGCCGTCCCCTTCTTCTGGAGCCAGCATTACGACACGCCGATCAATTACGTCGGCCACGCCGAAGGCTGGGATGCGATTGAGGTCGAAGGCGACATCGCGGCGAAGGATTGCCTTCTCCGCTATATGCGTGGCGGCCGAGCGCTCGCCGTCGCCTCGATCTTCCGCGATGTCGACAGTTTGCGCGCCGAGGCGGAGATGGAAAGAATGCCGGCGAGCCCAAAATAGGTGGAGCGCCAGAGTCTTTCCGGTTCAGATCGAACCGGAAAGACTCTGGATTCCCTTATTTTGTCGCGCTTTCGGGGACAAAACCGGCGTCCCCTTTTGCGAAAAAGCACTCGGCGCCCTATTCGCCGCCGCCGTTCAAATCCTCGGGCCGCGGTTGCAGCATGATGTTGTAGCCGGCGTCGACCAAATGAATTTCGCCGGTCACGCCGCCCGACAGCTCCGACAAAAGATAAAGCGCCGAACCGCCGATTTCGTCGAGCGTGATCATGCGCCGCAGCGGGCAGTGCGCTTTCTGGAACGCGCCCATCGCGCGCGCGCCGGTGATGCCGGCGCCCGCCATGGTGCGCACCGGTCCGGGCGAAATCGCATTCACTCTAATGCCGCGATCGCCGAAATCGGCGGCGAGATAACGCACCGAGGAATCCAGCGCCGCCTTGGCGACGCCCATAACATTGTAATTGGGCATGACATGGGTGCCGCCGGCGAAACTCACCGTCAACAACGATCCGCCGCTCTTCATCATCGCGGCGGCGCGCTTCGCCGCCTCGGTGAAGGAGAAACATGAGATCACCAGCGTGCGGATAAAGTTCTCGCGGCTGGTGTCGGCGTAAAGGCCCTTCAGCTCGTTCTTGTCGGAATAGGCGATGGAGTGGACGAGAAAATCCAGTTCCCCCCACTCCTCCCGCAGCCGGGCGAACACCGCGTCGACCGTCGAAATATCCTCGGCGTCGCAAGGAAGCACAAGGTCCGAGCCAAGCTCCTTGGCGAGCGGGGCCACGCGCTTCAGGATCGCGTCGCCCTGATAGGTGAAGGCGAGCTCCGCGCCATGCTCGCCGAGCTTTCGGGCGATGCCATAGGCGATCGAATGGTCGTTGGCGACCCCCATCACGAGGCCGCGCTTGCCTTGCATCAAACCTTTTGAACCCGTCATCTATGATTGTTCCTTACACGATCCTTCTTCGCGCGCGAATTAGGCGTCCGGATGCTTGAACACCAGAGTCGCGTTGGTGCCGCCAAAGCCGAAGGAGTTGGACAGCACCGCGCGCAAATGAGCATTATCGCGGCGTTCGCGAAGGATCGGCATGTCGGCGAAATCCGGATCGAGCTCCTCGATATTGGCGCTCTCGCAGATGAAGCCGTTCTGCATCATCAACAGGGAATAGATCGCCTCCTGCACGCCGGTCGCGCCGAGCGAGTGGCCGGTCAGCGACTTGGTCGCGGAAATCGGCGGGCATTT
>PLZT01000370.1 GCA_003152255.1 Methylocystaceae bacterium
GTGGAGAGGCGCCGATAAAGCTGCAGGCGCAAGGTGAGATCGGCGACGTAATCCTCGGGGATCGTCACCGGCGCGCCGAGCGCGATGGTCGGCGACCAGACCTCCTCCTGCGGCTCGTCGGCGCCGGCCTTCAGCAGTTCGATCGCGTCGGTCAGCATCTGCTGATAAAGCTCGTAGCCGACTTCCTTGATATGGCCGGACTGTTCGTCGCCGAGCAGATTGCCGGCGCCGCGGATGTCGAGATCATGCGTCGCGAGCTGGAAGCCGGCGCCGAGCGTATCGAGCGACTGCAGCACCTCCAGCCGCTTTTGCGCCTGCGGCGTGATCGAGCGGTTGGCGGGCGTCGTGAACAGCGCATAGGCCCGCGTCTTGCCGCGCCCGACGCGCCCGCGCAGCTGATAGAGCTGCGCCAATCCAAACATATCCGCGCGCCAAACGATCAGCGTATTGGCGTTGGGAATGTCGAGGCCGGATTCCACGATGGTCGTCGAGAGCAAAATGTCGTAGCCGCCGTCATAAAAGACCGACATTTTTTCTTCGAGTTCGGTCGGCGCCATCTGCCCATGCGCGACGACGAATTTCGCCTCGGGAAGGTTTTCGCGCAGGAAGGCCGCGGCTTCCTCGAGATCGTCGATGCGCGGGCAGACGAAGAACGCCTGGCCGCCGCGATAACGCTCGCGCAACAGCGCTTCGCGCACGATCAGCGGGTCGAAGGGCGAGACGAAGCTGCGCACCGCGAGCCGGTCGACCGGCGGCGTGGCGATCAGCGAGAGTTCGCGCACGCCGGTCATCGCGAGTTGCAGCGTGCGTGGAATCGGCGTCGCCGACAGCGTCAGCACATGCACCTCGGCGCGCAGCTCCTTCAAGCGCTCCTTATGGCCAACGCCGAAATGCTGCTCCTCGTCGATGACGACGAGGCCGAGATCCTTGAAGACGACGCCCTTGCCGAGAATGGCGTGCGTGCCGATCAGAATATCGACGCTGCCCTCGCCGAGTTCCCTCTTGGTGTCGCGCGCCTCGGCGGCGCCGACCATGCGCGACAGCCGCCCGATTCGGAGGGGCTGGCCCTCGAAGCGTTGCGAGAAATTCTTGTAGTGCTGGCGCGCCAGCAGCGTCGTCGGCGCGACGACTGCGACCTGCCGGCCGTTGATCGCCGCGCAAAAGGCGGCGCGCAACGCGACCTCGGTCTTGCCAAAGCCGACATCGCCGCACACCAGTCGATCCATCGGGCGCCCCGACGCGAGATCGTCAAGCACCGCGTCGATCGCGCCCGCCTGATCCTCCGTCTCGTCATAGGGAAAGCGCGCGCAAAATTCGTCGTAGAGACCTTCGGGCGCGACAAGCTTGGGCGCTTGCTTCAACATGCGCTGCGCCGCGATCGCGATCAGGCCCTTGGCCATTTCGCGGATGCGGTTCTTCATCCGCGCCTTGCGGCCCTGCCAGCCGGCGCCCCCTAAGCGATCGAGCGCGACCTCCGTGTCCTCGGAGCCGTAGCGCGTCAAAAGCTCGATGTTTTCGACGGGAAGATAGAGCTTGTCGCCGCCGGCGTAATGGATCTCCAAACAATCGTGCGGCGCGCCGGCGGCGGTGATCGATTCGAGCCCGATGAAGCGCCCGATGCCGTGATCGACATGCACCACGAGATCGCCCGCCGACAGCGCGGCGATCTCGCCCAAAAGATTTTCAGTGCGCTTGTGCTTCTTGCGTCGGCGGACCAGCCGGTCGCCCAAAATATCCTGCTCGCCAATAACAGCGAGGCTTTCCGTCTCGAAGCCGTGCTCTATGCCGAGCACGGCCAACGAGATGGCGCTTTTGCCCAGCGCCAACGCGCCGGGCAGGCCGGTGACGAGCGGCGGCGCGGGCAGCCCGTGCTCGGCGAGCACATGGCCAAGCCGCTCGCGCGAGCCCTCCGACCACGCCGCGACGACGACGCTCTTGCCTTGCGCCGCCAGCGCCTTGATGTGGTCGGCGGCGGCCTGAAACACGTTGATCTCGGGCTGATTGCGCTCGGGCGCGAAGTCGCGTCCCGGCCGCGCGGAAAAATCGAGGCTTGCCGTTTCGCCTTCCGCCGGCGCGAAGGGCGAGAAACGCGCCTGCGCCCGCGCGCCGAGCCGCGTCCGCCATTCCTCCGCCGTCAGATAAAGTTCGCGCGGCTCCAGCGGCTTGTAGTTGGAGCGGGCGAGATCGACATCATAGGCGCTCTTGCGCGCCTCGTAATAATCCGTGATCTGCGCCAGCCGCTCGCCAGCCGCGTCGTCGACTTGCGGGTCGAGCAGCAGCGGCGCGTTGCCGAAATAATCGAACAGCGTGTCGAGCTTGTCGTAAAACAAAGGCAGCCAATGTTCGGCGCCGGGATGGCGGCGGCCCTCGCTGATTGTCTCGTAAAGCGCGTCGCCGCGGGTCTCGCCGCCAAAGCGCGTCGTATAGGCCTGGCGGAAGCGGCGCATCGTCTCGCTGACGAGTTGCAACTCGCTCATCGGCACGAGGTCGAGCGCGCGCAATTGCCCGGTGGTGCGCTGCGTTTCCGGATCGAAGGCGCGGATCGATTCGAGCGTGTTGCCGAAGAAATCGAGCCGGATCGGCGCCGGCATGCTCGGCGCGAAGAGATCGACGATGCCGCCGCGCTGCGCATATTCGCCGGGCTCGCGCACCGTGCTGGAGCGCAGGAAGCCGTTGGTCGCGAGCCATTGCGTCAGCAAGTCCATCTCGACGACGTTTCCCGGCGCGGCGGAAAAAGTGTCGGCGGCGATTCTGGCGCGCGGCGGAACGCGCTGGAGCAGGCAGTCCACCGTCGTGGCGATCACGCGCGGCTGCTGGGCGGAAGATTTCGAGCGCGCCAGTCGCGCCAGCGCGGTCATGCGGCGCGAGGCGATCGCCGCGCTGGGCGAGACGCGGTCATAGGGCTGGCAGTCCCAGCCGGGCAGGTCGAGAATTTCGACGAAGGGCGCGGCGAAGCGCAACGCCTCGCGAAACTGCGCCGAGCGCGTGGCGTCGCGCGCGACATGCACGAAGACGGCCGCCTCGCCCTCGGCTCTCTCCGCCAGCGCGCGCGCGAGATCGCCGGCGACGAAGGCGTCGAATCCCTCGGGCGCGTTGGCGAGAAGCAGCTTGTCGCCGGCCTCCAGTCGCGCGAGGGCGGTTTTTAACGCGCTCGTCGCGGCCGCCACGCGGGCGTCGACACGCTGTTTCAATGAAGCGGCCCCTGATGGGCGTGGAAGGCCGCGATTTTTTTAAACAGCGGCGTGTCGTGGGCCGGAGGAGGCGCCTCGGCGCCGCAAAACCAGCGAAACGCCAGATCGTCGTCGGCGTCGAGCAGCGCCTCGAATTGCGTCAGCTCCTCGGCGTCCAGCGTCTCGACGCGCGCATCGACGAAGCCGCCGAGAATAAGGTCCATCTCGCGCATTCCACGCCGCCAGGCGCGGACTCGAATGCGGCGTCTTCGAAGGTCGAGCGTGTCCAAAGCTTCAGCCTCGGCGTTTGTCTGGGCGTTGTCGCCGGTCATTGGATATGTGTCGCTTGCGGGGGCGAGGCTCGATAAAATGGGAATTTGGAGCCATTGCTCGGCCCTCGCGCAGGCTTAGACCAGCGGCGGGGGAAAGAAAAGAGCCAAGCGAGGACGAGGGATAGGGGAGCGGCGCGATGTTTCACATAGGCATTTTGGTGTTTCCAATGGTTCAGCAACTCGATCTCACCGGCCCTTTCGAGGTTTTTTCGACCTGGCCGGAAGCGCGCGTCGATCTCGTTTGGAAGACGACCGAGCCGCTGGTCTCCTCGACTGGCCTGGGGCTGAGGCCGACCATCGCCTTCGAGGACGCGCCGCAATTCGACATCATCTGCGTTCCCGGCGGGCGCGGAGTCGATGCGCTGCTGCTCGACGACGAAGTTCTCGACTTTTTGCGCGCCCAGGCGCTCACGGCGAAATTCGTGACCTCGGTCTGCACCGGAGCCCTGCTCCTGGGCGCGGCGGGCCTGTTGGTGGGCAAGCGGGCGACGACTCATTGGACCTGCGTCGATCTTTTGCCTGTTTTTGGCGCTGTCCCCATTCGCGAACGCGTGGTCTTCGACGGTCGCCTGGCCACTGGTGGCGGCGTGACGGCGGGGATCGACTTCGCGCTTGCTCTCGTCGGCGAATTGGCTGGAGCCGAAGCCGCGATGGCGATTCAACTCCAGTTCGAATATGCGCCAAAGCCGCCTTTCGACGCCGGTGACCCGTCAAACGCGCCGCCCGCCGTGGTCGAGGCGATTCGCGAGCAAAGCCGCGAATCGCGGGCCGAGCGCGAAAGGCTCGTGACGCACGCCGCGAGACGGCTAGATCGCGCCGACGGGTAGTTTTGCGCGAAGACCAAGGATTTGCTACAGGGCGGATGAGCGCGCGACCCTTCGGGCGAGCGCGGCGCCAGGGCGCTAAGCCAAGCGAGAGCGACAAGAAATGCAGAAATTCACCACGCTGACCGGCGTCGCCGCGCCGCTGGAGATCATGAACATCGACACGGATATGATCATCCCCAAGCAATATCTGAAGACCATCGCTCGCACCGGCCTCGGCAAGGGCTTGTTCTCGGAGATGCGCTACAAGGACGACGGCTCGGAAAACCCCGATTTCGTGCTCAACAAGGCCGCCTATCGCGGCGCGAAAATCCTCGTCGCCGGTGATAACTTCGGCTGCGGCTCGTCGCGCGAGCACGCGCCCTGGGCCCTGCTGGATTACGGCATTCTCTGCGTGATCTCGACCAGCTTCGCCGATATTTTCTACAACAACTGCTTCAAGAACGGCATCCTGCCAATCACCGTGCCGCGAGCCGATCTCGACAAGCTGATGGACGACGCCAAGCGCGGCGCCAACGCCACCTTGACCGTCGATCTCGAATCCCAGGAGATCCGCGGGCCCGATGGCGGGGTCGTCCGCTTCGAGATCGATCCCTTCAGAAAGCACTGCCTGCTCAACGGCCTCGACGACATCGGCCTCACCTTGCAAAAGGTCGACGGCATCGCGGCCTTCGAGGCGCGAACACAGGCCGAGCGTCCCTGGACATAAGCCGGAAACAGTCGAGGGCTAGGCTCGGGCCTATAGTAAGGAGCTTCGCCGCCGCCCTTCGCGCGAGCGGGACGGCGCGGCGCTAATGCCCGTCGCCTCGTCCTTATCATCGCTTATTCGCTGGAATCGCCCCTTCGTGCGCCTTTTCGACTCCCTCTCGACCGGTCTAAACGACGCGCGCGCGATCCTGTCGCGCGGCGTCGGCGCGGTTTGGAGCCGGCGGCCCGGAAATCTCAAGGCGGACGAAATCGCCGAGCAAGATTGGCTCCAAGAGAACGACGCGGCCGGCGACGCCCAGCTGTTCGGCGAGTCGGACGAGCCGCCAGCAGCCTTGACCGCCGAGGAGTATCAACGAGCGGCCATGGCGGCGGCGGAGGATTGGAGCAACGATTCCCTGGGCGTGCTGGCGATCCATAATCTCGCCAAGTCCTATAAGACGCGCAAGGTGGTGGAGGATGTGAGCCTCCATGTGCGCCGGGGCGAGGCGGTGGGTCTGCTCGGACCCAACGGCGCCGGCAAGACCACGGTGTTCTACATGATCACCGGGCTCGTGAAGCCCGACAGCGGCATTATCTCGCTCGACGGCTACGACGTGACGCCGCTGCCGATGTATCGGCGGGCCCGGCTCGGCGTCGGCTATCTGCCGCAAGAAGCCTCGGTGTTCAGGGGACTGTCGGTCGAGGACAATATTCGCGCGGTGCTCGAAATCACCCAGCCCGACAAGCGCAAGCGCGCGGAGGAGCTCGAGGGCCTGCTCGACGAATTCAAGCTGACGCGCCATCGCAAGACGCCGGCCGTCGCGCTCTCGGGCGGCGAGCGCCGGCGCTGCGAGATCGCGCGCGCGCTCGCCGGTCATCCGTCTTTCATGCTGCTCGACGAACCCTTCGCCGGCATCGACCCGATCGCGGTCGGCGGCATTCAGGATCTGGTGCGCCAGTTGAAGGCGCGCGGCATCGGCGTGCTGATAACCGACCACAGCGTGCGCGAGACGCTCGGCCTAACCGACCGCGCCTATATCATTTACAACGGCCATGTGCTGACCGAAGGGGCGCCCGAGGAGATTGTCGCCAATCCGGATGTCCGGCGGATTTATCTCGGGGAGGATTTCCGCATGTGACGCTGGGGCGGGCGGGTTTCACGGACCCGAAACCAGCGGAGGCTGATCACCCGGAAAAAGCCGATAAAGCCGTCGCGGAGACCTTCTCCCCGACCCTCGCCCTTGGGGCGAGGACATTATTTGTCCGAGCGGCTTGGGGCGGCGGGCCGCGTTCGTTACCGGAATTTACGTGTTGAGCTGGCCGGCGACGTAGCCGAAGACCGCGCTCAGATTGTCGCCGACGGTCGTGAAGGCGACGATCGCGGCGACCGAGATCAAAGCCGCGATGAGGCCGTATTCGATCGCCGTGGCGCCCGATTCGTCCTTCACAAAACATGCAAAAAGGCTTGTCATTAACTGCTCCAAGGGTTCGTGGTCGCTCCAAGTGCTTCACTGACAAACCAAATTGCCGTGGAGCGACCCGAACTTTGCGCGCGATTTGTTAATTAGTGATTGAGGTGTATTGGGAAAAAGTACAATCACCGCGTCGCTTTAAACAATTTGTCGACGCTCTCGAAAGATGACGCGCGCGAGGCTCTCCTGGCGCGCGGCTCCTTTCTTAAAGCTTCTCCAGCGCCGATTCGGCGCTCGAAACGGTGGTGATGCTGGAATTGTCCTCGATGTCGATCCAGCGCACGACGCCGTCGTCGATCAGCGCGGCATAGCGCTTCGAGCGCACTCCGAGCCCCGCCGCCACCAGGTCCAGCTCCGTGCCGGTCGCCTTGGCGAAGGCGGCGGAGCCGTCGGCGAGCCCGTCGACCTTGCCCTTGGCTCCGCTGGCGGCGAGCCAGGCGTCGAGCGCGAAAATATCGTTGACGGCCACGACGGCCACCGCGTCGACGCCGCGCGCCTTGAACGCCTCGGCCTTGGCGACGAAGCCCGGCAGATGCGTCTTGTGACAGGTCGGCGTGAAGGCGCCCGGCACCGAGAACAGCAGCACCTTGCGGCCCTTAAAGTAATCGCCGGATTTAACCGGCTCGGGGCCATTCGCGCCCATGATCGCGAAAGTCGCGTCGGGAAGCTTGTCGCCGGCCTTGATGGTCATCGCTTTCTCGCTTTCTTTCGGGAGCGCCGCGCCCCGAGTTGTTCAGATTTGGAAGTCTCGTTCAGATCTTATCGCCTTCCGAGCCCGGAGGAGCGCAGCGCCAGCGCACCACGCGCAACGCCGGATGATCGCCCGACCATTGCGCGATATAGGACTGCGCCTGTATCATGCAGCCATGCAGCGAACCGCTCTCGGACGAAAACACAAGTTTCTGCTCGTCGCAGGCGACAGGTTGGGCCAAAGTGCAAACGGTCAGCACGAGTTCGACGAAGTTCATTTCCGCCTCCCGCGATAAAATCCGCCGGAAACCGGCGCATTAAACCACGAGATTAGCGCGGCTCAAACTGGGGTCAATATCTCGCCCTTGCCCAACACCCCCGTGTCGCCCGCGAAGCGCCGCAGCTTTTGCGACAGCAGCCGCGAGGCGCGCCGGCTGTCCTCGGCCAAGGCGCGCGAGAAGAGTCTGGCGAAAGTGAAGTGATGCGCGCCGCAGTCGACATAGGTCGGACCGAAGTCGCCCCCCTGCGCCAGCACCAGCGACGCCCGCTTGTTGAGATAGCCGATTCGCCCCGTCGTCGCGCCCAGCGCGATGATCGTGCCGGCGATGGCGCGCGCGCCGAGGTCCGCGCCGGCGTCGCCCTCGATGATGATGAGGCCGCGCCGTAGACGGTCGCCCGCTCTTTGGCCCACATTGCCGCCCACGACGACGCGCCCGCCGGCCATGCCGACGATCTCGCCGGCCAGCGGCGCGCCGAGAAAGTCGCCGCAATCGCCCCCGATGTCGATTTGGCCGCCGGTCATGCCGCTCGCCGCGAAGGCGCCCGCGTCGCCCGCGATGGTGATCGTCCCGCCTTGCGCGCCGCGTCCGAGCTGCGCGCCCACGTCGCCCTCGACATGGATCGTAAAGCCCGGCAGCAGCTTGGCGCCGAGCAGGTCGAAGCGCTCCGAGCCGCCCTCGAAATGCACCACTTGGGGATCGCCGACGCGGACCTTGAAAAGATCGCCGACCTTGGCGTCGACCTTGGTCGTGCCGATGTCGATCGCCTCGATTTCCTTTTGCGTGCGGCCGACCAACCGGTCCGGCGTCAGCCTGGAGAGGTCGAGTCTTTGCGAGGGCTCCTGACGGAGCGCGAAAAGAAACGGCTTCACGGCAGGAGATCCTTCAGATGATAGTGGAACGGGCCAAGCTTGCCGCCATAATTGCCGGCGCCGATGCGCTTGGCCCCATGTTTGGGGCCGAGCGCGATGATCGCCTTGAGGCCGACGCGCATCGCGTCGGCGACGGCGGCGTCGGTCAGGCCGTCGATGACGATCTCCAGCACGCAGCCGATGTCGGGGTCGAGCACGCTCGTCCCGAGGCCGCTCAGCGTCGGACAATAGGCGTCGTTGGTGGAGGCGCCCATGCCCTTATATTGCGAGCCGACCTTCGAGCCGGAGCGGACAATGCCGCCGGGGAAGGGGGTGATCGCGCCGTCGACGCCGCGAATCGCCTCGACGCCCGCCTCGGTCGCCCGCATTGTCGTGTCCCAATCCTCGCCCATGACGAGAAGATTTCCGCCGCCGACGCATTTCTTGGTGAGGCCGACCTTGCTTTCGACCAGGAATTCCCCGTCCATCACCGGCACGCGCCAGTAGCGGCGCCCGTCGAGCGACTTGGATATCTGCCATTTGTCGCCGAACTGCCGCACGGCGTCGCCGACCTTGATCTCGAATTCGCCGTCGAGCGCGCGGAACACCGCCGTGCCGGGGCAGGTCAAGACGCATTGGCCGAGCCGGTTGACGAGTTGCTTCTCCGCGTCCTTCGACGACATGGCGAACAGCAGCACGCGCACGCCGGGACGCCCGTCCGGCGTCTCCTTGACCGAAAGTTCGGCGTCGACGCCGGCCTCGCAGCCGCAGCCGATCACCGAGGTGGCGAAGCCGGTCATGGTGTGCGCGGCGATCATCGCCCATTTGCGGTTGGGCGCGGTGATGATCAAACCCGTCCCGCTCATCGGGAAGGCTTCCGCGAAACTGTCGTCGATGCGGACGCCCTTGCGAACTAGCTGCGGCATGGAACCTCCGCGAAAGCCTGCGACGCCGGCAGCGCCTCATCCTCGACCCTGAATATGTCGCGCGGCAGACCGTAGAGATCCTCGTAATAGCTGTCGAGACGCTTGTTGATGGTCTTATTATATTCCGGCTTCACATGCAGCGTCTTGCCGCGCGTGTAGCGGGCGACGTCGCCGTTTCGCACAACGAGTTCGCCGTCCTTGAACACGTAAGCCGCGTGGCGGAACATTTCGGCGCGGTCCTTCTCGTTCGTCTTGTAGACCGCGACATCGGCGACCGAGCCCGCTCCGAGCGAGCCGCGATCCTCGAAGCCATAGAGCTTGCGCGGCGCGGCGCGGGTCATCGTGGCGATCTCGTAAATCGTATATTCACGCTTGATCGCGGGCAGGTTGGTCAGCGCCACGACATCCGCCGGCAGGCGCGAAAGCCATTGCGCGCGCTTGTCGGCGCTCATCAGCAGCGCGAACACTTCCGGATAAGTGGTGAAGGGCGCGCCATTGGGATGGTCCGTCGTGAAGAACACCCGCATCGGATCGTTTGTGAGCAGGAACAGCTCCAGCCCCGCCGCCCATTGCACCGCGTTGAAGAAGTCCGAGACGCGATAGGAATAGGGCAGCACGCCAGCGCCATTGCCCTCGGCGTCGAGGATCACGCCCTTCTTCGGGCGCGCGCCGGGGAGGCTGTTGAACTGCTTCATCACATCGGACGAAATCGTCACGATGTCGGCGAACATCACCTGTCCAACGTCGACGGTGACGTTCGGGTTGGCGTTGATCTTCTCGGCGAATTGCGCCGCCGCCGAGGAGAAGCCGTTCTTGCCTTCCTTGCCATAGGCGTAAAATTGCACGTGAGCGAGATGCAGCGGCAAGCCTTGCGACGCGTCGATCGTGGCGAGCGCCGTCTCGACATTGCCGGGAAGGCCGAGATTGTTCATGTGCAGATGCAGCGGATGGCGAATGCCAGTGGCGTTCACGGCGCGCTGCATGCGCTGGAAAATCTCGCGCGAGGTGAGGCCGTATTCCGGCACCACGTCGTCGAGCGAGAAGGCCCGCACATTCTTCTTGAATGCGTCGACGCCGCCGGCGTTCACGCATTTGATGCCGATGGCCCGCGTCGCTTCCAGCGTCGCGCCGATATAATCCTGCACGACGTTCGGGCTCTCATTGTCGCGGAACGACGCCAGCACGAAAGGCTCGTTGCCGAGCACGGTCAGGAACGCCTTGTCGATGATCGGAATGTCCGACAATTCGAGATGGGCGTGCAGCGCATGATGCGGCGACACGGCCGGCTCGATCACCGTGGTGTAGCCCATTTGCGCATAGAGCCGGCCGGTCTGGAAGGTCGACCAGCCCGCCGTCGACAAAGGCGTCGCGGCGGGGCGCGCCTTATGGGCGCGATGCGCCTCGGGCAGCAGCAGCCGCGCGGTGTTCACGCTGCCGCCGGCGATATGGGAATGGATGTCGATGGCGCCGGCCATGACGACATGGCCGGTAACGTCATGCGTCACGTCGGGCTTGCGCCCGTCCGGGCGCGCGACGACGCGGCCGTCCTCGAAATAAACGTCGCCAACGCCGTCGGTCCCGTTGACGGGATCGACCACATGGCCGCCGGAAAGGCAGGTCAGCACGGCACATCCTCCGAAAATCTTGCGCTGATGGCGTCGATGACTTCCGCGACGCTGGGCGCCTCGCTCGGCGCCTTGGCGCGGCGCAGCACGAATGAACTGGTTTCTTGCGCGAGCTCCACGGCGTCATGCGTCTCGCCGGGGCGCCCGACCTCGATGTAAAGCCCGCGCGCGGCGCCGGCGCCCTCGGGCGCGAGCGTGATCAGCGGCACGTCGTCCCGCGTCCAAGTCGGCGCTTCGCCGCCATGGGCGGAAATCCACAGCGCGGCGTCGGCCTCGCCGCTGTCGACCAGCCGGCGCGCGTCGAAACGCCAGGGGTCGTGCTCGGGATAGCCGCGGCCAAAACCGGTGCGCGGCGGAAAGCCGGTCATCCAACCGCCGACCTGCACGACGCCCGAGGCGCCGCCGCGCGCGCCGATCGGCACGCCGGTGAAGCGGGTGTTCGCGTTGAGGTCGGTGACAAGGCCTTGCAGCGCCTCGACCGTGAGGCCGTCGATCGCCGAGGCGCTCCAGACGACGGCGCCGAAGCGCGCGGCCTTCAGCGTCGCGGCGTAGGCGTCGATTTTCTTGGCGGCGGCGCCGTTGAGCGCGATCGGCCGGCCGCCGACGCGGGCGCGAATCGCCAAAAGCAGGCCCGGCAAGGCCTGCGGCGTCGCGGCGATGGTCTCGATCTCCACGCCTTCGACCTTGGCCTCGTTGCGCTTGGGGCCAAGCCACAAGATCTTGCGCGGCGCGGCGTCGTTGAAGCGCGCCGGCTCGCCCAGCGCCAGACGCTCGAACAGCGCCGGCCAATGTTCGGTGAGGCCGGGGCCGACCAGCAGCACGACGTCGGCGCGCGCTCTAGCCTCGGCCGGAGTGGTGATGAACATGCCGAAGGAGCGCGTCACGTCGAGATCGTTGAAAATCTCGTCCGACGCGAGATGGTCGTAGGCGCCGCGCAGCCGCTCGGCGAGCAGAATCGCGGCGCGCGCGCCGGCCGCGTCGGTCGCGAGCCCCGCGACCACTGGAAATTTCGCGCCGCCCAAGATTTTCGCGGCGTGTTGATAGGCGTCCTCTATAGCGATAGGCGCCCCGTCGAGCGTTGCTTTGCTCATTCTTAACCCTGCCGGTGTTCCCGTCCCTCGCGCGCCGCGTTCGGCTGTCTTCGCGGCGCGGCAAGGCGCTTGAAAACAACCGCGTCGCCTGTCAGAGTGGCGTCGACGCGTCGCGATCATGCCTAGCAGCCGCGACGCCCGCTGTCGAGACTTCGCCACGCGACATTTGTGCATTGTTTCGGATTCGCCCGAGCGGAAGACGAGGCGATTCGTCCCTCGATTTTGGAACCGCCGACGCGAGGAGCGCGCGATGCGCGCCGATGCGTTTTGACCCGAGAAATACGCGCGCGGATGCGCGAAAATGCGCGCGACGCCGAATTGCGCCGGGCGCATGGCTATGATAGACAACCGGCGAGCTCGAATCTGCGGGACGCGGCGAAAGCGCAAAGCCTTCAATCGCGAAACAAAGCAGGACGAGGCGCTCGTTCTAGAGTTCCAACCGGAGGAAACACAATGGCCTGGACCACCCCTGTGATCGTCGAAGTCTGCGTCGGCATGGAAATCACTTCCTACGAATCCGCTGAATTCTAAAGCTTTCGCGGATCAGCGCGCCTGGTCTTTAAAGACTAGGCCACCGACAGCAATGCAAGCCGGCGCGGAGCCGAATAGCCTTTACTTGGGTTGTTCTGGTTTCGCTAGCCGGCTTTTGTTTTGTTCGTGCCATAAAACTTGAGATTCCCAAATATTGGCGAAGCGAGCCGCGCGGCGGGGTTCTATGGCCATGGCTGATGGGGGCGACAATGCGTAAGCAACCTATTTTACAACTAGTTGTATCGACCATGACCGTCGCGGGCCTATTGCTCGCCAGCTCTATTCGCGGCCCTGTTCTGGCGGAGTCGGCTCATCCCGCCGTCGATGCGAAAAAGCTGATCGAGGAGGCCAAGACGGCGGGTCTGGCGCCCTTGCCGGCAGTCCCGGCGCCCGCCGACGCAACCGCCGAGGCGCGCATAACCCTCGGACGGCGCTTGTTTTACGAGAACCGCGTGTCGCAGGACGGCAATGTGAGCTGCGGCCATTGTCACCAGGCCGATCTCGCCGCCAGCGACGGCCTGCCCAAGGCGATCGGCGTGTTCGGCAAGGTCAATCCGCGCAACGCCCCGTCGATTTTCAACGCCGGTCTGCAATTCAAGCAACATTGGCGCGGCGACCGCGAATCCCTGGAGGATCAGGCCGAAAAATCGCTGACCGGCGCGGCGAGTTTCGGCAATCCGGATTTCGCCGCGGTTAAGGCGAAGCTCCTTGAAATTCCGGGATATAAAGAGGCTTTCGCCAAGGCCTTCCCCGGCGATCCCGATCCCATCAGCTCGAAGAACTTTGGTCTCGCGGTCGCCGCCTTCGAGCGCACGCTGTTGACGCCGAGCCGCTACGACGCCTTCCTCGCCGGCGACGCCAAGGCGCTGTCGGCGACGGAGCAGGCGGGTCTGCACAAATT
>PLZT01000217.1 GCA_003152255.1 Methylocystaceae bacterium
CGCCAAAAAACAGGGGTGGAAAATCCTCGACGCCTTGACCGCCGATCCCGAAAATCTCGCGAAAACCCTGCGCCGGGCGTGATCCTGCTCAAGAACCTAGGCAGTTACCATCGCGGCTTATAGGTGCGGATTGTGACGGGAGGTTGACCCAGCAATGGGAGGATAAAGCTAGCGAGGGCGACCGTCTCATATGGCTCCAGACACCGCCGAGAGGCGCGCCTCATAAGTCAAAAGCAACCCTATTGAGGCGCTCAAAGTGTCTCATCGGCGCGTCCCGCTGAGGTTTACCCTAAAAAGACAAAGTTAAGCGTCTCGCCTCCGTGGGAAATCCGCATTAGGTTTTCCATCAGCCGTGGGGTTTGGTTCCCTCCATTGCTCCCACGGCGAGGGCCGGGGCTGGCGGCCTTGCGTGAGAACTGCCGTCACCCCGGCCTGCGGAGTCTGCCCCTGACGCCTTTCGCGCCGCCCGCGTTAAACGGGCGGGGAATTGTCACGGCTCGCGCTGGCCGGTGGGAAGCTCAAACGATTGTCTTTCACCTCGCCCGCGTCGTCCTTCACGCGAATTCCCGCATAAATTGTCCCTGATTTCAGACAATCTTGTTCGAAACATAGCTTGGCGTTCGAGCGCGCAATGTCGAGTGTGGGCGCAGGAGCAATTATCTCGCGTTCCGTTCCGTCTAAAAGGATATGGAAAACATGATATTTCAACGTGTCTCTCCGTTTCGTTGTTTTTGGCTACCGCGCCATGCCGTCGCCGGACAGGAATGGACGCCGCTATTGCCATAATCAGGCCGTGCGGTCCGGCGCGCTCCCCGTAAATCGTATGAACCGGGTTGACGCTTACCGGATGATCCAACGTCGCGCCGCCGACATTGGCATGAAGATGCGCATCAGCTGCCACACATTCCGCGCCACCGGCATCACCGCCTATCTCGAAGCCGGCGGCACTCTGGAAAATGCGCAGGCCATGGCCGCGCACGAAAGCCCGCGCACCACCAAGCTCTATGATCGCACTGGCGATGAGATAACACTCGACGAAGTGGAGCGGATTACGATCTAATAGAAACTCTCGGAGAGGGCATACGCATCTGGCAATGCGGCTCGATCAGGACGTCCGGGTTTGTCGTTCTCGGGCGTTATCCAGTTGTGAGGCGTCCCAGGATGCAGCGCCTCGGCAGGGGAGAAACTGATGCTATTCGAGGGCAATCAGCGGGTCAAAGGTATGAAGCTCGTCAAGTTCATTCGATGGGCTCGCGAGTCCTTCGAGTGGAAAGACGGGCATCCGCCAACCAACGGGTTACTGGCTCTCCCTCCAATCCAACGCAACCCGGCGTGGGGACCTCGCCAAGTAGTGGATGTCTGGGACTCGGTCCTGCGGGGCCTGCCGCTCGGGACGTTTATGCTACTGTCGCGCGATCCCGAAAGGTTGGGCCTGCGCATGGGTGCCGACGCCCGCAACGAGACCCTTCCGTGGGGATGGGATCTTCTTGATGGACAGCAGCGGTTGCGATCCCTGCTGCTTGGCTTTTATGGCCCCGATCTCCAGCAAGGGATGGTCGACAAACGCTGCCTGTGGATCGACCTGGATGCCGAGCCATCCCCTTACCTGTTCAAGCTCCATCTGACCTCGGCGAGCCAACCCTTTGGCTACGACCAAAATGGTTATAAGTTGTCCCCGACCGAACGTCGGAAAGCTCGCAAGCGGTTTGAAACTTGTGTCGATAGTGTCGATAGCGAGATCAAGGCCAACGGTCGTCGCGCGTACAACCATGAACTGTTTGGTGGTTTCATTGCTAAAAAACCTCCGTTAAATTTGGCTGTCGGCGAAGAGCAAGTGCCCATGCCGCCCGCCGAATATCCGGGCTATCCCGATGCCTGCTGGCCTCCAATACCGGCCGGAGTAGAACTTGATCGCGTTACCGCTCCCGTGGCCAATGGGAGGACAATCATGCCGCTGCATGTCCTGCTTCGCGCATGGATCGAAACGTCCCAGGAAGACGCGCTCACATCCTACCTCCCGCCAGGGCATGGTCGTAGGCCCGAGTTTCTGGCGGCGCTGCAGCGATTGTCCGAAGCGGAGCTCCCCATCATCAATGCATCCGCCGTCATGGATGAGAACCTGCCGGATAATCTACCGCTCTTGTACGACCGCATCGGTGCGGGCGGAACACCTCTCAGTAATGAGGAAAGGCTGTTCTCCCTCTACAAATACCATCAACCCGAATTCCACGACATCGTTCGCGACATCTACGAGAACGAGGAATGTGGACGCGTCATGGTCCCTTCCAAGATCGCCGCAAGCGCGATCCGCATCGCTAACGCATTGGCACACCAACGGCGTGATGTGAATTCTGGCAGGAACGCACGCCCCGACGAAGGCAACGGCATCCCGGATGTCAATCAGTTTGCGAGCGCGATCGCGCAAGACACCGAGGATAAGAACGGCGTCAATCTGCGAGGCAGCCTGGACGAGTTGTTTGGCATCGTCAACGGGGTCGTGGCGGGTGAAGGACGTTTCTCGAATGTGTTCATCAGGCTGTTTGGGGCGCTTCGATATGATAAAGAACTTAATCCTTTGGGTCTGCCTAAGGTTGTACTGTGTCATCTACCACCTAATCTCATTCATGTTCTTCTGTTCTGGCTTCTTCAGGAACGAACGGATGCCCAGCTTTGTAACAACGACCTCATACGGTTCGCGATGTTCTGGCTGCTCTGCTCCCGCAATAACGACAAGATAAGCACTCTCTGTTTCACGCGAATGCGCGAGTCCGTGAAAGACGAGATTCCACTCGAAGACCTCTTTAGGGCTATTCGGGAGGATTCTTCTCTTTCGCGGGAACTCGTCGAGCCAGGTGAAATGGATCGTATACTCGTGGGTAAAAAGCGCGAGTGGCGATCGCCGAGAGATCGGATCGAAAAACTGGAGCCGCCGGTGGAGCCGCTGGCCGCCGAAATGGTCGAGCGCTGGTGGTGGGACCAGAACCACTTCTTGCCTTGGCTGCAGCGTGCATATCTCGACGCCGCTTTCCCCGAATATGACCCGACGGCCGATCGGGAGGACGACACCCCATACGACGTGGATCACATCGGAGCGTGTCAACGATTTTGA
>PLZT01000416.1 GCA_003152255.1 Methylocystaceae bacterium
CATGCTGATGGTGCTGCGCCCCGAGCAGGAGCAGGAGGCCGAGGCGATTTTCAAAAAATGGGGCCTCGACTTCGCCATCGTCGGCAAGACCACGGATTCCCTGCGTTTCGTGGTCAAGCATCGGGGCGAGGTCAAGGTCGATCTGCCGATCAAGGAACTCGGCGATGAGGCGCCGCTCTACGACCGGCCCTGGATCGCGGCGCCCAAGCCGACCGTGCTCGATCCGGCGTCGATCGCGCCCGCCATGTCCAATCGCGACGCGCTGCGAGCCTTGCTGGCGACGCCGGAATTATGTTGCAAACGCTGGGTTTGGGAACAATACGACCATCTCATTCTCGGCAACACCATCCGCCGCCCCGGCGGCGACGCGGCGGTGGTTCGCGTGGGCGAAGGCCCCAAGGGCCTCGCGCTCGCGACCGACGTGACCGCCCGCTATTGCGCCGCCGACCCTTATGAGGGCGGCAAGCAGGCGGTCGCCGAATGCTGGCGAAATATTTCGGTCACGGGCGCCAAACCCTTGGCGCTGACCGACAATCTAAATTTCGGCAATCCCGAAAAGCCCGAGATCATGGGCCAGTTCGTCGGCTGTTTGGAAGGCATTGGCGAAGCGGCGCGGGCGCTGGATTTCCCGATCGTTTCCGGCAATGTCTCGCTCTACAACGAGACGCGGGGCTCCGGGATTTTGCCGACCCCGGCCATCGGCGGCGTCGGCGTGATCGCCGACGTGGCGCTCGCGGCCAAAACGGGCCTCGCTTCCGGCGACGTGATCGTTTTGATTGGAGAAACAAGGGGTTGGCTCGGACAGTCGGTCTATCTGCGCGATCTCCTCGGGCGCGTCGAGGGCGCGCCGCCGCCGGTCGACCTCGCCGCCGAGCGGCGCAATGGCGATTGCGTGCGGAATCTCGTGCTTGGCGAACGGGTTACGGCGGCGCACGATCTTTCGGACGGCGGCCTCGCCGTCGCCTTGGCCGAAATGGCGCTTGTAGGGGCCGTCGGGGCGACAATCGACGCTTTGCCGCCGGGACCGACGCACGCCGTACTTTTTGGTGAGGATCAGGCGCGTTATCTCGTCGCCGTCGCGCCGGATAAACTGGATCGCGTCATCGCGCGAATCAGTCTGGAAACAAATGGTTGCGCGCTCGCGATCGGCATCGCCGGCGGCGACGCATTGACCTTGCCCGGCGAGGCGCCGATATTGCTCTCGGAACTGCGCGAAGCGCATGAGAGCCCGCTGCCGGCCTATATGGCCGGAAACGAACATGCTTTTTTCGACAAAGGATGACACATGCCCATGCCCGCCGCCGAGATCGAACGCCTGATCAAAACCGCGCTGCCGGACGCGGTGGTCGAGCTCACGCCGCTCGCGGATGACGGCGACCACTGGGCCGCCACCGTAACTTCCCCTGCTTTCAAAGGCTTAAGCCGCGTGCGGCAGCATCAGCTGGTGCAATCGGCGTTTGGCGCGAGACTTGGGACGGAGCTGCACGCGCTGGCGCTGACCACCGTTACGCCTTGAAAAACAAGCGCGCGGCGTGAGATAAACACATCGTCGCAAAGCGCGGAACCTTGAATTCCGCATGAAAGGACAAGCAATGACCGACATCAACGCCCGCATCAAAAGCGAAATCGACAGCGCCGACATCGTATTGTTTTTAAAGGGAACTCCGCAGGCGCCGCAATGCGGCTTCTCGATGCAGGTCGTGCAGATCCTCGAACACGTCGGCGCGCCCTACAAGGCGATCAACGTATTGGCCGACAACGAGATTCGCGAGGGAATCAAGGGTTTCTCGAACTGGCCGACGATTCCGCAGCTCTATATCAAGAGCGAGTTCATCGGCGGCTGCGACATCACCCGCGAGATGTTCCAATCGGGCGAACTGGCCGCGCTGCTGGACAAGGAAGGCGTCCCGCGCAAGCAGGCCGCCAAGGCGTAAAATCGCGCGCATTTTCGCGCATCCGGGCGCACCGGGGAGCGCTTCGCGCGCGCCCCGGCGCATTTTTGTGTGCGCGGGAGGCGTCGCTCAGCGCACCAGAATATTTTTGAACTGCCAGGGGTCTTCGAGGTCGATATCCTCGGGAAAAAATCCGGGGCGGTTGGCGAGCGGCGTCCAATCAGTATAGACCCCGACGACCGGGCCCAGATAGGGCAGCTGCACTTCGAGGCAGCGGCGATAATCGACCTCATCCGCCTCGACGATGCCGGCCAGCGGATTCTCCAGCGCCCAGACCATGCCAGCCAGCGCGGCCGAGCTCACCTGCAGCCCCGTCGCATTCTGATAGGGCGCGAGATCGCGGGTCTCTTCAATCGACAGTTGCGAGCCGTACCAATAGGCGCCCTTGGCGTGGCCGTAAAGCAGCACGCCGAGTTCATCGATCCCGTCGACGATTTCGTGCTCGTCCAGAATATGCTCGCGCGGCTGGCGCTGGCCGGCGGCGCCGAACATTTCGTGCAGCGACAGCACCGCGTCGTCAGCGGGATGATAGGCGTAATGGCAGGTCGGACGATAGACCGCCTCGCCGTCGACGCCCCGCACGGTCAGATAATCGGCGATCGAGATCGACTCATTATGAGTGACGAGAAAGCCATATTGCGGACCCGGCGTCGGCGTCCAGCTTCTCACGCGCGTATTGGCGCCGGGCGAGTTGAGATAGATCGCCGCGCCGCAGCCGGTCTCGTGCGTTCCCGCGATATCCGGCAGCGATTTTTCATGCGTGCCCCAGCCCAGTTCGGCCGGCTGCAATCCTTCGGAGACAAAGCCCTCGACCGACCAGGTGTTGACGAACACGCCGCGCGACTTGGGGGTTCTGGCGCGCTGGGTGTCGCGCTCGGCGATATGGATTCCCTTGACGCCCAGCTTTTGCGCCAGCGCGCCCCATTCGGCTTTGGTTTTGGGCTCGGACGCGAACACGCCCGTGTCCCTCGCGAGATTGACCAGCGCCTGTTTGACGAACCAGGACACCATGCCGGGATTGGCGCCGCAGCACGACACCGCCGTCGAGCCGCCCGGATTCTTGCGCCGCTCGGCCAAAACGGTCTCGCGCAGCGCGTAATTGGTGCGGGCCTCGTTGCCGAGCTTGGGGTCGAAATAAAAGCCGGGCCAAGGCTCGATGACCGTATCGACATAGAGAACGTTCAGCTCGCGCGCGAGCTTGATGATGTCGAGCGAGCAAACCTCGACGGAAAGATTGACGATAAAGCCCTGGCCCTCGCCCTTGGTGAGCAGAGGCGTCAGAATCTCGCGGTAATTGGCCTCGGTCAGCGCGGCCTGAAAGTATTCGATCCCGCGCACGTCGAGCAAATGCCGATGCGCGTCGGAGGGGTCGATGACGGTGAAGCGGCTCTTGTCGAACTCGAAATGCCGCTCGAGCAGCGGCAAAATGCCCCGGCCGATGGAGCCAAAGCCGATCAGAACGACGGGGCCGGTGATTTTGCCATGAACGGGCCAGTGCGACATTTTTGCGGGCTCCTCGGGGAATTGGAAATGATGCAGCGCGTTAAAAAGCAGGGAGGGGTGTTTTAATCAAGTGGGGGGAGGTTTTTGGTCGGGAGCCAGCCAGCGCCGCCGCTTAAAAAACGCCGGGTATCAACCGCCATGCCGAAACCCAAGGCGCGTTTCAAACTTGCATTGGTCATGAATTTCTCCGCCGACGCCGTCGAATAAGTCCGCGCGTCATGCCGCGTGGAGAAATCGGCGTCTGTCAAGGCGTTAGCAAGGCGCGCGACGCCGCGAAAATAGCGCGCGCCGTCCCGAACGAATTAGGCGCCCCGTCGCCTGTCCCTGCTCCACACCCGTCGCCAGTCGATGACGACGCTTCGGTCGCAATCCGACGGCTCCGCGACAAACAGCGCCTTTTTCTCGGTGAAATAGCGCGGCCTGCCGATGCCGCCGAGAAACATGTTTTTCGCCCATTCGAAATACGTCGCGAGACGATCCTGAACGATCCATTCCCTGTCGAGATAGATGTAGCGCTGATCGAAACCCGGCTGGACAACTTGTTTCAGATAAAGAAGCTCCTCCGCACTGAGGGCGTAGGGCGTGACCCAGGAAGCATCGGCGCATTCCGGCCTTTGGAAATAGACGGCGTCCGCGAGCACCGAATGAGGATCAGCGGTGTTTTCGAGCATCGGCAGGCCGCGGTCGCGGATCGTCTGCTTGATCGCGTCGTTCACGTTGAAGACGGCCAGCATCTCCTGATTGTCGCGCAATCCATGAAACCTCACGAACAGCGACGCCAGAACGGTCAACAGAAGCAGGGCTCGAAACAGCAAGGCTCTCACGCCTCTCTCCTCCCCGTCGCCGCTCCCCACCAGGCGATCAGCAGCACGACCACCGTTTGCGTGAAGAGAAAGATGTTGCCGCCGTCGCCATTGTGCCAATCTTCGTAAGAATCCTGGTCCCAGGCGAGAAGACAGAGACGGGCGGTGTTGATCGCGATCATCGCGAGGACGGCGAAGGCGATTATTAGGATATCCCGCCTAATCCATTCCGGCCTCGTCAGCATCGTGACGGTCGCGCAAGCGAGCAGGGCCGTCGATATGTTTTGGAACGACGAGCAAGCGCCGACAAGGACGAGGCCATGCCCGTCCGGAGCGGTGAACGTCGTGTCGCTCCAGCCTATATCGGGCCGCAATATTTTGAGCAGTCCCGCCACGACCGCCGCGTCGCCGCGGACGACCTCGGGCGTCACCAACATGAAGATGATCGGTCCCCATACGAGATGGGCCGACATCGCGAACAAAAGCACGCCCGCCGCCTTCAAATTCTTGTCGCCCCGATTGGTCGACAGGAAATAGACAGCGGTCGTGGTGGCGACGAGCCCAATTCCCCATCGATGAGGCACGAAGCTGGTCACCAAGATCGCGAGACAAGTCGCGCCGGCGAACCGGAAGTCGAGATTGTCGGCCGGAGCGTCGCGAGAAACGCGCCAAAGGCGATAGACGAAGGCGTAGCCCGCGAGCCACAGAACATAGTTTTGCGTTTCGACGCTCGCGATGAACGAAGCGGCGCTTTGCGCGTCCACGAGCTGAAAAATTTCGTTCGCCAGCAGGGCGAGAGCGATCCAGAGGAAAATTTCGCGCCGACCCACGCGCGAAGCGGCGCCGACGCGCTCGAATAGCGTCGACCGGACGTTAACGAGGGTTAAGCTCACGCCAAACTCCGTTTGCTCGGGGATTATGGACCGGCGGGCGCCCAAATTCAAACGCCGAGCGCTCAAACGCGCCCGGCAAGATATTTTATACCGAATCCAGCGCTCGCCGGACTAGCCCCGTTTGCGAAGACGCTTTACCGCGAGATAGCCGCCATAGACCACGCCCGCCGCGAGAAGACCGGCGGGACCGCCGACCGCGCCGACGAGCGGAGCCGGACCCGGAGCGGGTGCGGCAAATGCCACGCTCGCGCCAAGCAGCGCATAGGCGGCGATGGAGGCTCCGATTGAAGCCTTGTATCCTCTAATAATGTCGATCTTATGCACCGCACACCCTCCACGTAAGCAAAAAATTGCCAACAGTTCGTTAACAGTGCCCGTCGCTTATGTCAAACCGTCCCAATACTTGGACGTCCGGCTCGATGCACCAAGAGAGCCAAGACAATGGCGAAAAGGCGAATTCCCAAACCGCATGACAACTATCTTCTTGAAGACAAAAACATTTCGTGTACAAATAGAGTTACTACAATCTGAATCAATAGTTCTTGGCGATCCAAGCCGCCGGCGAGGGGATTATCCGGGTCCGCCCAAGCTTCGACGCCGCGAAAGTCCTACCGGACTTCCAGCTTCGCGCGCCGCGCCAGACGCGGCAGCAGGCGCGCCAGATCGCGGGCGCGCAGCGCCACGCAGCCCGCCGTCGGCGCGAGATCTTCCGTCGCGACGTGAAAGAAGATCGCGCTGCCGCGCCCGCGCACGGCCGGCCGGATATTGTGATCGAGCACGCCCACGAAATCATAGAGCCGATCCGGGCGGCGCAGGTCCTCGTGGCTAAGTCGCGTCGGACCGCGCAGATGACGATTGTAAAGAAAGCTCTTGGGGTCGTCGCACCAAATGTCTTCCTTTCGCGTCTGGAGCGTCGGCGCGAGAAGGCCCGCCCGCGAAAATCGGCCGGGTCGCAGAAAGGCGTGGAGCAACCGCAAACGACCCTTCGGCGTCGCGCCGTCGCCCTCGCGCTTGTCGCGCGTCGGACCGGCGCGGCCCAAGGCGCAGGGCAGCGTCAGCGTTCCCGCGATCATCCTGCCCTGATGCGGGGCGCCTCCGATCAGCCGCGCGACAAGCAGCCGCCTCAGGCCGGTCCGCGACGGCGTGGAAAAATGCGCGGCTGTCATATCGCCCTTTGCAAAGCGCCTCTTTTGCGCCATTTTGCGGGCAAAGGCCCGGTTGGATCAAGCGGCATGAAATTCCTTAGCGCGAAAGTCGCTTCGCGGCGATGGCCGCGGCCATGACGATTGGGCTGCTGATCGTCGGCGACGCGGATTTGCGCCTGGCGCTTGGGGAGCAGTTCGCCTGCGTGGCCGCGATCGCCGTTCACGAGGCCGAGGCGGCCCAGGAGGCTTTGGCGCGGATCGAGAACGGCTCGCCCGACGTTCTGTTGATCGCCGACGATATCGAGGCGCCTGGCGCGGCGACATTGTTGAAGATGGCGCGCGCCGCGGGCTTTAACGGCCCGGCGATTTTGCTGGCGCGCCGCGAGGCCGCGACGCACGAGGGGTTCGACGGCTCCATGCGCCGGCCTTTGCGTTTCGCCGGGCTGATGGCGATGATTCGCGCGAAGATCGCGCCGACCGCCGCCGCGGGCGCGACGCTCGGCGACCATCTCTTTTGCGAAACGACGCAAACCCTGATGGGGCCGGATGGCGTTCGCCGCCTTTTGACCGAGAAGGAGACGGCGATTCTCGCGCGGCTGGCCCGCGCGCGCGGCGGCGTCGTGGCGAGGGATGTGTTGCTGCGGGAAATTTGGGGATATAGTCCCGCCGTCGACACGCATACTCTGGAGACCCATATCCATCGTTTGCGCCGCAAGATCGAAGACGCGTCGGGACGGCCGAGGCTCCTGCTCTCGGCCCCAAGCGGGTATCGGCTGACGACCAATGACGCGAGTTTGGACGACGGCGCCTGAAGCGCGTTGAAAACCGGGAAGGCCCATGGCGTTCGACACCGAACTTGATGAAATCATGCGCATCGACTTGTTCGCGGTCTTCGAGCCGGAGGCGTTGCGAGGGTTGATCTACGGCGCCGAAACAAGATTGCTGCGCGCCGGCGACGTCCTGTTTCGGCGCGGCGAGACGGCGGACGGGGGCTATCTGCTCGTCGCCGGCGCGATCGCCATCGAGGGCCGCGAACCCGGCGCGCCGGCGGCGAAAATCCTGCGCCCGCTCGTCCTTCTGGGCGAGACCGCGCTGGTCGCGGCGACCTCTCGGCCCATGACCGCGTTCGCGCGCGAGCCCTCCACCGTGCTGAAAATCTCGCGCACGCTGTTCCACCAAATTCTCGAAAAGCATCCGGCGACGGCCGCGCGCGTGCGTCAACTGTTTCAGGATCGTCTTAAGCAATTCGCGTTGGGGTTGAAGATCGAGGCATAGCCCTGGTCCACTCGAACCGCGGGCAATCCCATCGAGCATCGAGAGCGGCGACATGGCGCGAGTAATTTCTAGTTCTTGGGTGTTCGTTTTCGCGGTTCTAATTGGCGTCGGCTCGGCGCCTAGCCACGCCGCGGAGGTCTCCGCCGCGAAAAAAGGGAGCGAAGAGCAGAGCGCCTCGGCGCTCGGCCTGCCGGCGGAGGTCGCCACCAAGCATGTGATCACGCTGGCGGGGGAAAAACTGGCCTTCACCGCGCGCGCCGGCGCCGTGCGTCTGTCCGACGCGCAAAGCGGCGCGCCCAGGGCGGACGTGGCCTTTGTCTCTTACGAACGCGCCGACGCCGATCCGCTGACGCGGCCCGTCGCCTTCGTCTTCAACGGCGGCCCCGGCGCGGGCTCCGCGTGGCTGGGGCTCGGCGCGCTGTCGCCCTGGCGGCTTCGACTCGATGGCGACAGCTTTTCGCCATCGACGCCGCCGGTCGTCGTCGACAACGCCGAAAGCTGGCTCGGCTTTGTCGATCTGGTGTTCGTCGATCCTCCCGGCACGGGATACAGCAAGTTTCTGAGCGAGAACGAAGAGTCGAAAAAGCATTTTTTCTCGGTGCAGGGCGACGTCGAGGCGCTCGCCGTGGTCGTGCGCAAATGGCTGACGACGCACCGGCGACTGGCTTCGCCGAAATATCTGGTTGGCGAGAGCTACGGCGGCTTTCGCGTCGTCAAGCTCGCGGGCGCGTTGCGAGAGCGCGAGAACGTCGGCGTCGAGGGGCTGGTTCTCGTCTCGCCCGTGCTCGATTTCTCCTGGCTGGAGGGCGGTCGAAATCTTCTAACCTTCGCCGCCTATCTTCCCAGTTTCGCGGCGATCTCTCGCGGCGCCAAGGATCGACGCGATGTCGCCGACGTGGAGGCCTACGCCGCCGGGGAATATGTGACCGATCTGCTGAAGGGCGTGAAGGACGCCGACGCCCTCGCGCGTTTGCGCGCGAATGTCGCTCGCTTCACGGGTCTCCCTCCCGAAAAAGTGGAGCGTCTCGCCGGACGTATCGACGCCAAAACGTTCACCCGCGAACGTCTCGCGGCGTCGGGGCGGGTGCTTAGTTCTTACGACGGCGAAATATCCGGCTTTGATCCGACGCCTTACGCGCGAGAGAGCGACTGGGCCGATCCCGTGCTCGACTCCTTGCGCGCGCCTTTCGGCGCCGCCATGACGAGCGTCGTGACCGACAAGCTGCAATGGCCAGTCGGCGACGCAAGATATGAAATTCTCAACGGTCAAGTGGCGCATCTTTGGGATTTCGAGCGAGGAGGCCGTCATGGCGCCGAAGCGGTTTCCGATTTGCGTCAGGCGCTGGCTCTCGATCCACGTTTCAAGGTTCTCATCGTGCACGGTCTGGCGGACCTCGTGACGCCCTATTTCACGACCAAATTGCTGCTCGACCAGTTGCCCGCCTATGGCGACGGCGCCCGCGTGAAACTCACCGTGTCGCCCGGCGGCCACATGTCATATTTGCGGGGCGATTCGCGCAAGATGCTTCGCGACGCCGCCCGCGAACTCATCGAAGGAAAATAGCCCGCGCTGGCGCGGCCTGTCGATCACTTCGACCCGCTTGCATCGCCCGTCAACTCGGTTGGTGAGCAGTCGTGATCCAGCAATTCCTCGGCATGGCCGCCGTCGCTGTTGGCCAGCACGGCGAAGCCGCGATCTCCATTTGGGCCGATGAAGCCGACGACCGCGATCGATTGCCGCGCCATCCTCGATTTCGCTCCCGGAATCTCGTCGGCGATCAGCTTGAAGATGTTCCGATCGACGCCCGCCGCGTCGATTTCCTTGACGCGATAGCGACCCGCCCAGGGGCCTGGTTCGAGACTGGACCATTTCGAGGAAAGCCGGCTGGCGCGGGACGCCAGCGCCAGCTTTAGTCGCGGGTCCACGCAATCGACATGAATGTGCAACTGGTCCTGCGAGCGGCCGCGCCGCGAGTTTACCGCCATGCCGATGTCGTTCCAGGCCAGCGGCCGGGCGGCGCTCGCCACGACGCGGTTTCTCTCGCTCCAAGCTTCTGACCAAAGGTTCGTCATTGGGTCGCCGAGAACGGCGGGACTTTCGATTCCGTCTATTTTCGCCGTCGGGACGACCAGGATTCGAGTCTTGTCGCCGGGGGCGCGGATCACGGCGAATCCGTCCGCCAAATCCACCTTCAGACAGGGAACGGGCAGGCTGAAAGCCTGCTGCATCGGACGACAAAGACCATTGACGACACGCCAAAGCGCCGTCCTGTCGGCCACATCGAAGGCGGCGGCCTCGCCCGAGCCGGCCAGCCCCGCGCCGAGGACGAGAAGAGCGAAGCGCATTGTCCTCGCGAAGGGTTTGACACGCATGCTTCGGTTCATTCCTCGGTCCGTCGTGGGCGCGCTTAAGCCGATCGAGGCGGCCGGCCGACCGCGCTCTCCCGCCAAGCGGCGAATAGCACAGGGCGCCATCTCCGCGGCAAGTTTCCGTCGAGACATCGCGATCAGGGCTAAAATTTAAGGTTCAATTGATCGCCGCTTTTTAGCCGTTCCTCGCCGAGCGACGACAGCGTGACGCCAAGCAGCCTGATTCCCCTTCGCGCGGGGAAGACGGGTCCAAGCAGCGCGAGGGCGAGCTGTTCGAGTTCCGCCTGTGTCGCGATATGCGATACGCCGGTATGACCGCGCGTGATCTGGTGAAAATCCGCGAATTTAACCTTCAAGGTGACGGTGCGCCCGCGAATGCGCGTCGTCTCGCAATGGCGCCAGACTTTCGCGACGATTGGTTCGAGCGCGGCGCGCGCCGCGTCAAAAGTGAAGATGTCCTCGAAGAAGGTATTTTCGGCGCCAATCGATTTCCGGATGCGGTCGGCGCGCACCGGCCTCTCGTCCACGCCGCGCGCGATCCAATAATAATATGACCCCGCCTTCCCAAAATGCCGCTGAAGGAAGGCAAGCGTTCGCGCCTTCAGGTCGAGGCCGGTTTCGATGCCGAGGCTGTTCATCTTCCGCGTCGTCGCCGGACCGACGCCGTGGAATTTCCCGACCGGCAATGTCTCGACGAAGGCCGGCCCCATGCTCGGCGTGATGACGAAGAGTCCGTCGGGTTTGCGGTGATCGGAGGCGAGCTTCGCCAGGAATTTGTTATAGGAGACGCCGGCGGAGGCGGTGAGGNNTCGTCCAGCGACAGCGGCTCGATGATCGGCGTGTGCCGCGCGAAGATCGCGCGAATCTGGCGCGACGCTTCCTTGTAGGCGTCGAACCGGGGCTTGACGAAGATCAGCTCGGGGCATTTTCGTTTCGCGGTGACGGAGGGCATCGCCGAGCGCACGCCGAATTTTCGCGCCTCGTAGCTCGCCGCCGCGACGACGCCGCGCTCGCGCGAGCCGCCGACGGCGACCGGCCTGCCGCGCAATTCGGGATTGTCGCGCTGCTCGACGGACGCGTAGAAGGCGTCCATGTCGATATGGATGATCTTGCGTTGCCGCGCGGGCGCGACGACGCCGCGGTTTCGCGCGTCATCGCCAATCGTCCCGCTGTCTGGCGCGTTGTCCGGCGCGAGCATGACCGTCAGGCCGCGAGGCCTCCCTCGTCCTTCTTGCCGCCCCTCCCGACGACCATGAGAGCGCCGTCGGCGAGCGGACGTTGAAGCTTGAGCGCCTCGTCGATGGGCGCCGTCATCCACAGGTCTATTTCCTCGCGAGTCGTCAGGATCGCCGGCATTGCCTTCGGGTGGATGGAGCCAATGAGCCCGTTCGGCTCGGTCGTCAGGAAAGCGAAGACGTCATTGGTCGTCTCGCCTTCCTTGACCTTTCTGACCGAGGTCCAGCGCGTCCAGATTCCCGCGAAGAAGGCCAGCGGCCTCGTTTCGTCGAGAGCGAACCAAACCGGCGGCCTCGACCCATCCGGCAGTTGTTCGTTTTCCGCGAAACTGGTGAAGGGCGCGACGCATCGGTGTTCGACGCCCAGCCAGCGCCGCCAATGCGGGGAATTAAGGTTGCGGACATTGGTGACGCCGGGATCGGAATTCCTGCCCTTCAACGCGAAGGCTGGCGACGGCATTCCCCAACGCGCCAGGGCCAACTCGCGTTCGTGTGGCCGGTTGCGGACGATCGGGGCGGCGTAGTCGGGAAAGATCGCGGGGAATGGCGGCAGGTTGCCGGCGCGGTCGACCAAGGCGCCGGCGATCTCGCGGATCGCCTGCTGGCTGGTCGTCATCGAATATAAGTTGCACATGGAGCGGTCTCCTGGAGCGGTCTCCTTCATCCCGCCAAGTGCAAGGCGAGCCAAACGGTCGGCTGGTCCGCGTCCGTCCACTCGACCCGATGGCGCATATGCGCGGGAATCTCGACATAGCCGCCGGGGTGGAGAACTCGTGGCTCGCTCTCCCCCTCGATCAGGAGGGCCGCCGAGCCCGAGATCAGGAAAACCCATTCCGTCCAATCCTCATCATACCAAAAACCGGGCGGGCTCGCTTGACCGGTCGAGACGATCCTTTCGATCCTCGCTCCCGGCGTTTGGGCGATGACCGAAATTATTTCCTCGGCTGAACGCCTCGGCGCATCCGCGAGAAGATCGCCCGACTTGATCAAGATCGCCTCCAGACAAGGTTGGGGCGCGCCCCCTCACATTCGCGCGGATATTTTTTCCGGTTCGCCGCGCATATTGGCGTGCTGGCCAGGCAGATCCGCCGCCCATGAAACGAGAGCGGCCCTGCCCGCTTCCGAGAGAGCATAAACGCCGCGTTCGACCTTGATGAACCAGCCATAGACATTGCGGAGCAGGATTTTCGGCGCGTCCGGCGCCAAAGGCTTCAAGTCGCGCGGCCGCGCCGGAGCCCGCGCCAAGGCCGCGGCGCATTCCAGCGCCTGCTGGCGATAGGCGGTCATGATCGGCTGGCGCGCCGCGCCGCCGGTCGTCGGATCGCCCTTGCGCCGCCGATGCTCTTCCAGGATTTTGGAACGGCGCTTCGCGTTGGGCCTCGGCCGCCAGGCGACCGGTTCCACCAAGGCGTCGACCCGGCCGGAATGAGACACGCAAAGCAAGCCGAAGCCGAGCAGGCGGCACAGCCGTTTGACCCGCGGATCGGATTCGCGGCCGCGCCCGCGCGTCGATCCGCGAACGGCGAGCCAAACTTCGTCGCAAACGGTCGAGCGATCCACGGCCTGGAGCACGAGTTCGAGCGTGAAGCTCAGTTTCAGTTCGCAGATCACCAGCGCGATCGGCGAGCCGTGATCCACGGCGACGATATCGCAGCCGCACACCTCGCCCTTGACCTCGAAGCCCAACCCTTCGAGAAAGCGCTTCACCGGTGCATAAAGGCTCGTCTCCAACGCCCGCCCTCGACACGTCGCGCGAATCGCCGCGCCTGTCGAGTTAACACCGGCGCCAGCCCCAACGCCATCGGGGAAATCAATCCGAGGATGAAGCGCGCCTTACGGCGCGGCGGTGGACGCGTTGTCTTGCAATTCGGCGATTGACCCCATCGCGCGGCGGGAGGCGAGGTTGTTTTCCCGCCAATCCATCGCCTGCGCCAAGG
>PLZT01000400.1 GCA_003152255.1 Methylocystaceae bacterium
TCTGGCGTGACGCCAAGATGCTGGCCGCGCGGACCGACACGACAATCGACGCCATCATGCGGCGAGGACTCGACCTTGTTTTCGCCGAGCATGGGATCAATCGTGGTGCCTGACGCCGCGCGATAGGGAGCTTAACGCCGATGAGCCCTCACAAGAGCGTCACGCCGAGACCGCCCAAGCCGGACAACAGCGAACTCATTGCCCGACTGCGAACCGACGCCGAGGAATTGGCGCGGGTCGTCATTTCCGAAACCGAACAACTGACAGGGAAAAAAATCGTCATCGGGCCTGATCCCGACGAATACGAAGCCCCGCTCGAAGCCGCGCTTAGAAGGGCGCACGACGCCCTTAACCAGATTGAATCTGAATACGAGCGGGCGACGAAGCATTCGAGCGCCACCACCGCAAAGGCAAAAGCCGCAGGGGAGACTTTGCATCTGTGGCGGGCGTGTAGGTGCCTAAAGATCGCGATCACAGTGCTTGAAGCGCAGGAGGCGTGATGACTAAACCGCCCAAGAGCGTCAAGCCGCCCGTCCCGCGGGCTTGTTGCAAACGTTGGCGATGGTCGCAAAGCGCCCTGGAACCAACCGATTTTCAGGCATTGTCACGTTGGCAATTTTTACTTGTCAAGCAGCCAATTTGCCGTCGGCAGGCCGTCACAAAATCAACCGGTTGCGCCAAGGCCCACAGAGCCAAAATGGCCTCGAAATCGGCTATACTCGGCCAACGTGACAATGCCTCGCAGAGTGCTGCCGCACCCGCCAGAATGAACGCGCCGGCCGCCATGAGCAAACGATCGGCGAACGGCACGTGTCGAAACTCTTCCCCGCCGGAAAGCGGGCGGCGCAGATGCGGCGTTCGACGTCCTAAAAGGATATCTCTCAGTACTACGGCGCTGTTGTGAATCTCGTCATGAAGGGAGAAACACGAGTGTGATCGGACCTTGTCGCGCCAAAGCACGTCAATCGCTGAGTTGATCAGGATGCTGGCGCAGATCATCAGCTTAGCAGCGACCAAATTCTCGCCAGCGGGCTAGATCATGTCCGAACCACTTTCGCAATGCGGCGCTTGGCGAAATGTGCTTCGCCGATCGATCGATGGCTGCGTCCGCCTTTTTAACCCGGCACGGCCATAGCCGCTCGATCAAAATGCGAGCGGTCATCCGCAGCAGCGCTGATAACATCGCTTCAGCTTGACGTTGCTTGCTAGGATTCGTTTACCCATGCGGACCATTTCTCTCCCGCCCGGCGAGAGTTACGGGGGCCTGATCATTTTTGGCAGCGGCCACCTCTCGGAGCGGCCGCTGTGCGTCTTGGGACTCATTGTCGAGTGCACGTCCGTCAGCCCTAGTCTAAGATCCAGGAGCCCCATGCTCGCGACCTTGGCCACTTTGCGCGCCGGGTTTGCCTTCGATGCCAGGTGAGCCGGCCGCCCTTGAGCTCGCACCGAGTTGCTTATCCTGTTCGCTGGTGTTCGAGCGGCCTTCATATTGCTTTTCAACGGCGGTGCTCGGCAAGACGTTTTTGCCTACAGCAGGACCGGAGGTATTGCCAGACTGCTGTTGTGCGAGCGCAGCGCCGCTCAGGAAGAACGATGCGATCGCCCAGAGCGCCGCAAATGTACGAGTGGTCATAGGCTTTCTCCGTGATTGGAGTTTGTTCCCCTGACGAAAGGGAACTCGTGAGTTATGTTGGCTCGACTCGCCGATAAGCAAGCCGGGGCTAAAGCGTTACGTTTGAAGAATGATCCCGGCGCCGTTCGGCCCAGAGCCGCCGCCGAAACCCAGGAAATGGGCGGTGCCGGTGTACACCGACGTATGGTGACGAGTGGTACAATAAAGAAGCTCTTGTCGTCTCCACCCTCCCAACCCTATTTGCAAGTCCATTGGGGTCTTCCTTCATAGCTGCGGCGTCGAACTCGCCGTTCGCGTCAAAAACCGAAGCAGTACGTCGATGATGCATATTCAAAGCAAAAAGAACGGCGTTGACACCTCATTTTTCGCACGACTGCGAATGTTTGAATGAACGCTTCGTGTTGACTCAGATATTCGCGAAATCGCGCAACGAGAGGCCGCAGCCGGGCGTCCGGCATGTTTGGGATCAGCTCATAAAGCATGCAGCCCTGCCGGAACAACGAATGGGTTCGGTGTTTGGCGGTATTGACCTTGAGATGGCGATCCATGCCGAGGCTTTCGCCGGCGGCGCCGAGCAGCGTCAAAAGCACGATGGCGAAGGCGTTCAAAAGAAGAAGCCTGTCGCGCCGTTGCGGATCGGCGATGCGTAGAACGCTCAGGCCCATGCCGAAACGAAGGTCCTTGGTGTCGCGAAATCCCGGCTCGATATCCCATTCACGATACCGCTCATAAATTGACGGAACGCAGCGAATCGCCGAGAATCGGGTTTGAAGCGCTATCCGCTTTGGCCCGTTGGCTTGGATCCCGCGATGAGCGATCTGCCGGCGTCGATTTGGAACATGCTGCCTCCGGAACGGCAGGGGCGCATCGCGACGCTCTTGGGACAAATGGCCTTGCATCGGATGCGCGGCGCCCTGGTCGCCGAGGAGACGCCCGATGACGGACGCGGGTCTCGTCCAACGCCGCGGCGGCTTGGTTTCCGACAAGATTCTCCGGCGCCATCAAGACCGTCTGGCGATCGTCTATGTCCGCCAATCCACGGTTCAGCAGGTTCAACGCCATCAGGAGTCGACCAAGCCGCAATACGCGCTCGCGGATCGGGCGGCGCAATTCGGCTGGCTGCGGGAGCAGATCGTGGTCATCGACGACGATCTCGGGCGCTCCGGCGCCAGCGTCGAGGGACGCCTGGGCTTTCAGCGGCTGGTCGCCGAGGTCGGTCTCGGCAAGGTCGGCCTCGTGCTCGGGGTAGAGATGTCGCGGCTGGCGCGCTCCTGCCGGGATTGGCATCAGCTTCTGGAGAT
>PLZT01000022.1 GCA_003152255.1 Methylocystaceae bacterium
CGACCGGCGCGGTCGCTATGCGCCATGAGCTGCCGTCTAAAACATAATCGGAACGGCCATCATCCGAGTGGTTTCCATTAGGTGATTGCCACGATTTTTTGGGCCACCTGAAGGTATGGATACGGTGGGGCGTGACTTTACGGCCCGGGTTGCCGAAATGCCAAACCGGTGCAATTTGATACGTAAGTGTGAACTCTCTGGCGCAGGCACGTTGAGTTAGAGTTCCAATTCAGCCGGGCGGGGGGCGATCGATGTCGGATCTAAATTTCCTAAGCGCCTTTCATCTCGTGGCGACGAACTGGATGAGGGGGTGGCGTTCGTCCATGGCTCGCCTCCCAAGACAACCATCTTTCGCCAACGGCGGACGGGCGCGGGCTTCGCTCGGAACCGTCCCACGCGCTGTGTCAGGTGAGAAACCTAAGATAAATGCCCGCGTATACAAAAATGTTTCTCAAGCTAAGTTAAGATATATGTCGGAACGGAAACAGGATATACTTTCACTATTTTCTATTTGCGTTCTCATATTTGTGATACTTTATCTTTTTAATGGTGAAGCCATGGCTCACGAGCGATGGATTTTGACCCCAGAACAGATTATAGATTGGAATTCAAAGCCCAAGCCATATATTTTTACACATGTAACTTCCGGCAATACAACTATGATTATAGTGTTCATGATTTTCGTCGCTGGCTGGGTGCGCCTCGGCTTCACAGGCGCCCGCGAGCTGTTTCCGGATTTGCAAGCGCGGCTATCTTCCTACGGCGATCATGTTCCTCGGATATTGCGATTTTGCTTGGGGTGGATGCTGCTCTCCTCGGCTTTTGGCGTGGAGCCGCGGTTTGGGATCGAGCGATTCACGTCGCCGACCTTGTTCGCGCCTGACCTTCTACTGAGTAACCTGGGACCGGACTGGGCATGGCTCCGCTGGGTCGAGGTCGTGATCGGCCTAGCGATTTTGTTTGGCCTGTATGTGCGATTGTTCGCCGCCTTGCTGATCGTGTTGGCGCTGCTCGGCGCCTGGCTGTTCGGCGCGGCGATCCTCGCCTATGCCGGCGCCTTGATCGGCGTTTGCATCTATCTGATCATGCAGGGCCCCGGCCGACATTATCTGCCCTTGCCCACGCTGCCGCCGTTCATCGGCGTGCAATCCTGGCTGGCGTCTCTGCCTCGCCAACGCGCTCAAGCCATCATGCGCATATTGACGGGCGCCAATCTGCTTTATCTCGCGGTCTGGTTCAAAGTTCTGCAACCCAATCTACTGCTCGGAATCATCGAGACCTACCATCTGCCACTGCTGTCGAGCGCGCCCCAGTCTTTCACGCTTCTCATGACTCTCGTCGAGTTGGGCGCCGGAATATTGATCCTGGCGGGCATATTATTGCGGCCATTGTCGCTCGTTCTGCTGGCCGCCTTTTCGTTTTTCGCGGCTTTGCTGCCGGAAAGCTACACGTCGCACATATTGTTCTACGGCGTCATGCTGTCCTTCCTCTTCAATGCGGCGGGACACTGGCGCGTGCCGGTGGCGCAAGACAAGGCGGCCGAAATCGTCATCATCGGCGGTGGGTTTTCGGCCATTGCCGCCGCAACGAGAATCGAGCGGCTCATTGGGCCCTATACCCGGGTCAATCTCACATTGGTCCACCGCTCTTCCAATATGCTTTTTTACCCACTGTTGCCGGAGGTCGTCGGCGGAGGCATGCAACCCGGCAATATCGTCAATCCCATACGCCGGATCATTCCGCAAACGAGGGTGTTGAGCGGTCGGTTGCGCTATGTCGATGAGCAAAAGAAGCAGGTTTGCGTCAAACGCAAGGATGGCGGCGAACTCACGCTGCCTTACGATCAATTGATTCTGGCGTTGTTTCTGGAGCCTGATCTGGATTTCGTTCCAGGTATGAGCCGGCATTCCTACCCGATCAATTCGGTCGGCGACGCGTTGCACATTCGCAAGCGCGTGCTCGAAAACGTCGAGGACGCCGAACTCGTCTCCGACGCGATCGAGCGCAGTCGCCTGTTGAATTTCGCTGTCGTGGGATCTGGACAGCGTTCTTGCGCCACGGCCGTCGAACTTTGCGCAATGTTACGAACCGCCGAAGTCTCTCATCCCGTGCTACGCAACCATGGATGGCAGGTGCATCTTTATGAGGACACCAAGGTGCCGTTCACGGATTTCGAGGCGCAAACTCAATCACAGCGAAATCGCGAATTGGAGAAAGCAGGCGTCATCCTGCATCGCAACGACGAGATCATCGGCGTGACCGATCGCGCCATTGCTCTGGCGAACCGCGAACGGCGTCCGGTCGGCATGGTCGTCAATGCGGCGTTCAAACAGCCGACCGTGCGGTTGGGAGAAAAAGAGTTTCCTTGGCCGCTGGAGGTTGGAGACGACCTCAATGTCAAAGGCCACGACAGGCTTTGGGCCGCCATTCTCAACGTGGGAGGGAAGCAAGCGCGCTTCAATACGATCGCAGACCTCGTCGCCGTGGGGAACTCCGTCGGTTACAACGCCTGGGCCCATTCGCAGAACTACCCTTCGCGGAAATTCAAACTGCATGGACGCTTCTTGAAATCATACAATATGGGCCGGCGGTCACTGTGTAGTTTGGGCGGATGGGTCGTGACCGGGATGCCGGCCTGGATCCTGTCGCGCTTGAACAATCTCGTCGCGCTCCCAGGCTTGGAGCGGAATCTTCGCATCCTGCTGGACTGGCTCCTGGATGTTCCGTTCCGCAACGACATCGCCGTGCTTGCGCCCGATCAGACCGAACATCTGCAGAAAAAACATTTCGAGACGGGCGATGAGGTGATTTCGCAAGGCGAGACCGGGGACGCAGCCTTTATCGTCGAATCGGGCCGTCTCGACGTTTTGAAGGACGGGAAAAAGGTCGCCGAACTCTCTGAAGGCGATTGTTTTGGCGAAATCGCCTTGCTCAGCGACATCAAAAGAACTGCGACCGTTCGTTGTCTCACGCCATGCGAATTGACGGTCCTCGCCCGCGACGACTTTCAAACGCTGTCTTCTGGCCAGGGTGCGCTCGCCCAAGCAATCCGCAAGCAGGCTCTGGAGAGGAAGCGCGCGCTGACGACTCCAATCGACGAAAGCGCTCCCAATTCATAGTGACGAAGCCGGCGACAGGTTTTCGCTCAATCGGTCGCCGGCGGGAGGCGCGGATCGCCCGCCCGACCTCATGCGCTCACGCCCGACTGCATGCCCAGGGACATTCTCGCCGCCGCAAAGGCGTGATCCCGATGCGGAAACGGCACACCGGCCGCGGCCTATACGCGTCTCCAGTCGTTTTGATCTTCTCGACGCCATGCAGATCGGCGAGTTCATCGAATGCGGAAAGCACTTGATCCAACAACTGAATGAGGGCACTCGGCGCGGTTTGCGTCGCAAGGCTCGTGAAGCCGACCAAATCCGGGAACAACACCGTGACTTCTTCGAAACTGTTCACGACCCACTGTTCGCCGTTCTTGAGGCGCGTGGCGATCGGGTGAGGCAGAATGTTGAGGAGCAGCCGATCCGAGCGCGCACGCTCATCTTCGATCTGCCTCAGATAGATTTGCTCACGCTCTCGCAGCCGTTTTTTCCAGCGTGGCCTCGACACGCGACTTGAGCAGGATCGGGTCGAAGGGTTTCGCCAGGTAAATCCCGTTTTCGAAAATTGGGGTATGTCATTGATCTAATTAGGGCGGTTTTCTATGCCTCGACCGGCGTAGCTTGTTGATCCTGATTGTGGCTACAGCTTATTGTTCTAGCCCCACCCGTCGCAGGAGCGCGACAAACCAAGGGTCCGTTCGCATATCCGCGTAGATTGGATCCACTTTCATCATTACGGCCCAGACATCGCGGTCACTGCAAGCCTTTTCCAGCCAAATCCGCGCTTGTTGACGGTCGCCCAATCCAAGGAATGTGAATGCGACCCCAATCGCACGAACATACGGATATTTGCTAGGGTCCTGAAGCTCTGCCAGAGTTTTCTGGGCTTTGGCCGATTCACCAAATACCGCCCAGGCATGACCCAGCACACACCGCGTCCAAGCGGCGCCTCGTGAGAGTTCCTCCGCTTTGACGAGCGCCGTGAGAGCCTGCTCCCTCTTTCCTGCGGCGACATAGACTCTGCCCAAGAACCAAATTCCGAAAACGAATCGCTGGTCCAGTTCGATGACCTTGCTCAATTGGCGCTCGGCTTCGTCGAACTTTCCAGCGTTGTAATACATCCATCCGAAAAACGTGCGGGCGATAAGCGAAAAAGGCTCGAGTTCGACCGCGCGCCGGCAATGTTCGATAGCGGCATCGTGGTTCCCGGCGCACGAGTAAACCCATCCGAGCCAGTACCGCGCCGGGACAGTCCGCGCGTTCAACGCGATTGCACGACGAAACTCGCGCTCGGCGTCGGCCAAATCACGGCTTTTACACAGTTGGGAAAAACCGAGCGAAGTGTGCGCCTCGGCAAGTTGCGGATCGAGTTGCAAAGCGCGCTTCGCAACAGCGGTGGCTTTCGGAATCGCCTCCCGCGGAGGCAGGTATCCGTACCAATTCAGCAGACTGTATGTGTCGGCAAGGCCGCTCATCGCGGGCACATAGTCAGGATCTTCGATCAAGGCCAGCTCGAAGTAAAGCTGCGCCTTCTTCAGGTCAGTTCCGCGCTGGTTCCAGAAGAAACGACCCTTCAGATACAACTCGTAGGCTTCGGTGCTGGTCGTGGGCAACTTAACGAGAGGCTGGTCGTCGAGACTGGCCAAGCGCAATTTCAACGCGGCCATGATTGCCCGAGTGACGTCGTCCTGGATCGCAAACACATCCTGCATTTCCCGGTCGAAGCTCTGCGACCAAAGGCGGAAACCATCGACGACATTGATCAACTGAGCCGTGATGCGGAGCTTGTTGTCTGCCTTCCGGACGGTGCCTTCGAGCACTGTCTCCACGCCAAGCGCTTCTCCAATCTCGCGGATGTCTTGGCTGCGGCCTTTGAACGCAAAGCAGGAGGTGCGCGCCACTACATGCAGCCCTTCAATTCTCGAGAGGGCGCTCAGCAAGTCCTCACTGATTCCATCGCTCAGAAACTCATTCTCGCGGTCGGAACTCATGTTCACGAACGGCAACACAGCAATGGATTTCTGTGGTACGCGGTTGGATTGTTCCGCCGAAGACGAAAACTTTCGTTTGCCCGTGACCGGAGCTGTGGATTTTGGCGCGATTACGATCCGATACACCTCCACCGGCCGCTTGATATTCTTCAGCTCCACTTCGCCGATGCGAACCAGGGTCTGCGGTATCTTGTTGTACACCTGATCGTAGACTTGTTGTGTGACTGCAATCCCACCCGAATCGGCTAATGGCTCAATCCTCGCCGCGATGTTGACGCCATCACCCACAATGTCATCGCCACGTAGTAGCACATCGCCGAGGTGAACGCCGATACGTACCGTAAACAATCTGTCAGCCGAAGCGTCCGTATTGCGCCGGGCCACCGCCTCTTGGATTTCGATCGCGCAATTCACCGCCGCTACAGCACTGCCAAACTCAACTAGGAAGCCGTCACCAATCGTTTTGACCTCGCGTCCTTGATGTTTGAGGAAGGCGGCCCGCAAGAGACTCCGGTGTTCTTCAAGCAGCTCTAACGCCATAGCCTCGTCACGCTGCGCCAGTGCGCTAAACCCCACCATGTCGGTGAACATGATCGCGGTGAGGCGGCGTTGTTCTATGGTCTGTGCCTTATCAGCCACCATTTTTCCATGCACTCCAGAGTTGCCGCAATGCGAGTCTCGATTGAAGCGCACTTGTGGAACTCGGAATTTCTTCAAACATTTTCTGACGCTACGGTCCATCGACAGGTCGATCAAGAGCATTATTGTGTGTTCAAGAGCGATTTTGAAGAAATTTCTAGACCTGAACTTGGCAAAGCCGGTCCGCACGCCGCTGATCGGCCCAGCGCGCGTGCCGTGAATCCGTCGAGGGTTGGTGTTTTAACTCTAGACAGGAGAACGGTCTCGCCTTCAGAGATTTGTGCGCGAACAAAAATTAGGAGGCAGCCGTCTGGTCCCGTGCTTGAGGCACTTGGCCGCTTTCTGAGCTCGTCCATGGCGGCTTCGGGTCAAACTCGCTCGTAGGGGTCCATGGTGCCGCTCATCCGCTCACACACGGACAGCGCTCATGTCTGGAAGCGCCGTCTGCCTCAGGTTCGCGCCATAAGCCGCCATGAAAGGTAGCTCCCCGCTAATGCTGGGGTTCAGCGGCGGCCTGGTGACGCCGTCCACTGCAACCAGTTAGTGCTGGTCTGACCATCGCCAACGCTCAGCGCGATCTATTATTCTATTGCAACTGCTATAGCGGCGGCGCGGCCTCACGCATCTAAGTCTTCCGAACTAAGGAGCTTCCCTCGCCGCAACGCACGGGCTTTCATCATCACGAAGAAGCTGAACCCCAACTTGCCGCCGCGACGCACGCGTTCTCGCGCTTCGGGTTCGCGCCAGAAGCTTACATGCGCGCGGCTTCGAACGCAAAACGGCCTTGACGGCGCCCAGATCACGAAGCGGGCGCGTCCGGAATCGTTTTCAGCTTTCTACGAATTGACACCATTTGCGTAAGACGGGCGACGGCTATTCCCTGAAGCTTCCGCCGCCACGTCTGTCCAGTCAACGCGCACCTGAATTTCCGCGCGGCATATGCGTGGGACTCTTGCCAGTCGTTGGTGACTGCAAACGCTTTTAGCGCCATCTCCTACTTCTTGGCGCAACGAGGGTCGGCGCTCTGAATCTCGGCGATCTTCTGATCATCGAACGGTAAAGGAGCGCAACCGTGCCCTTTTTCACACACGAAGTCGTACCTAGCTGCGGGCTGATGACAACTTAGGCAAGTTACCCCTTGCGAGAGATTGACGACGTTGTCTCCGCGATCTCGAATCTTGGCGCCTGCCGCCGAGACATCCAAAGCGAAAAACTCCCAGCCGTTCGTTTTGGGAAACTTCTCACGCGGATGCTTCACCATTGCTTCGAAAGGAACGAGCTGCAGGGTGGTGCCGACGGGATACTCCTTGTCCGGTATGCTGTCTCCGAAGATACGCATTGCCTCTTTCAACTTCTCCGGATCGGAGTGCTTGATGCGCGTATTCCTGACTTTTGGCCATTCAAGGATGCAGTCAAAGTTTTGCTCGGAAACGGCAATATCGTCAGCAAACACGCTGGACATCATACAGAATCCAAGCCCCGCCGAAAAGACGCCACGCCTAAACACATAAGCGGAAAGTCGCCACAAAAGCGCGATGTAATGACGCATGAGCGTTTACTCCTTTTACGTCTTCCAGCCAATGCATTTACCCCGTGATCGCGGAACGCCGGGCGTCGAGGAAACAAACGAGCGAGACCAAACGGTCTTCTGTCTCAAATATTCCGGCGACGGATAACCGACTATCATCTGCTTCCATGCATTGTTCCGCATACGCTGATTGCTGGGCGACTTCGTACCCGTTCAGTCAATGGTAGGCTGCATCGAAAAGTTGGCAATCCCGCCTGAGCGCTTTCGGTGGCTCCAGCAGACGCTGTAGAAAGTCTGCTACGGGTCAAAAGCGGTCGAATGGCCGCTGCCAGCGAAAGCTTCGTGTCGCGGGCGCCAAGCGTCAGATTTCAACCATTATAGCAACGCCACCAGCCGCCGCTGCCCGCGCGTGTCGCCGTCAATGTAGCCTTGGGTGATCACGATCGACTTGTGACCGGCGAGCAATTGAACGTCGCGCAGGCTGCAGCCGGTCTTATGCGCGTTTCTCGCCGCCGCCGTAATGAAGGTGCGACGCCCTGAATGCGACGAACAGCCTTCAAACCCCAAGCTGGCGAATAAGACCGTGAACCACGTCACGATGCTGGTCGGCGGCATGCCGACGCCACGCATTGAGCGAACGACCGGCCCCGACGGCGCTGACGTTCTCTTGAGGGCGACCAGCGCGCGCTTGAGGTTCGGATGCATCGGGATGCGCCGACCGCCGCGCTTCTTGGCGATGGCGTCGCGGACCGCGAGGCNNCCTCAGGCGGCAGCGGTGCGCCATACGCGGCCATAAATCCATTGTCGTGAAGGGGGTGCTTGAGCTTTAGCGCCACCCAGCGGGAAGATGTTAGGATCCTATACTTGTGAAGGCGGCGTCGACCTCAGCGAAGCGGCGCGAGATGGATTCCTTGAATAGGCCGATCGCCGTATTTGTTCGCGACTTTAGGGACTTTCTGTCAGGGAGATCGACCAGCATGTGGATCACGTCGCCACGGAATTCCCGTTCTAAATCTTTCCAGATGATCTGGGTCCAATAGGTGATAGCGTCACCGGCAAGCACGCCGGCCTCGGTCAACGTTTGATCGAGAGGTAGCTTGCGCCCGTCGAGAAGAATTGAGTGGCCGAGTTGAACGGAGATATTCTCATGTGAAAAAGTCGTCGCCTCCGGCAGGCGGAACAGGTTACGAATTTTCGACAGCAGCTGCCCGACGTTCATGTTGGATTCGATACTCAAACGATAGACCTTATCGTGCCGGTTGCAATAAAGGAAAATCATATAGTTCTCCCGATCCCCGCTCAACGGTGGCGCGCCGAATATGTTCGTCAGGTCGTCGGAGAAAGGAGCTGATCGTTGCGACGGCTGTATATCGACAACCAAGCGAAAGTTACGTTCGACCAGTTGCGAGTGCGTCTCACATAGCCCTGTCCAATAGGAAGCAGGCAAGATTTCCAGCCCTGGAATCTCCCTCCTCAATGTAGCTTCTGAGGTCCCAGTTACGTCCACATTTGTGCACAAAACATAGGAGTTCCATCCGATCGTGCTCTGGTGCGCAAGCGCGGATTTGTAGGAAGTTAGCCCGTCTTATTCACCCGAC
>PLZT01000405.1 GCA_003152255.1 Methylocystaceae bacterium
GCCGGCTTCGTCGGTATCCGCACGCAGGGCTTGCGCATGCGGCGGACAGCGCCGGCGCGCTGGCCGACATGCCCGACGTGACAAGCGCAATCCTCGATCGGCTGATCGCGGCGTTCAATTGCGCGCCTGACCGCGCGGCGGTGGCGCCGGTCTATCAGGGGAGGCGCGGCAATCCGGTTCTGATGGGTCGCCGCCTATTCCCGCGCCTCGCCTTGCTCAAGGGCGAAGAAGGCGCGCGCCGGCTTCTGGGCTCGACCGAAGGCGTGCTGGAGATCGCGGTCGATGACAGGAGCGTGCTCGCGGATATCGATACGCGAGAGGATCTGGAGAGGGCGCTGGGCAGGCGATCGTGACGCAACGGACCGCGCCAAGGCAGCAAAGGCGCGTCACGCCAATTCCACGCCCTCGTTCTTCAGCGGCACGGAGCGGACGCGTTTGCCGGTCGCCGCGAAAAAAGCGTTGAGCACGGCGGGAGCCGCGACGCAGATCGTCGGCTCGCCGACGCCGCCCCAAAAGCCGCCGCTCGGCATGACGATCGTCTCGACCTTCGGCATGTTCTTGATCAGCATAGACGGGTAATCGTCAAAGTTATGCTGCTCGACGCGGCCTTCCTTGATCGTGATCCCGCCATGGAACAGCGCGGACAGCCCATAGACGAAGGAGCCCGCGACCTGTCGCTCAATCTGCGCCGGATTGACAGCGTATCCGGGATCCGTCGCCGCGACGATGCGATTCAGTTTGATCTTGTCGCCATCCACCGAGATTTCAGCGGCAGCGGCGACATAGCTGCCATAGCCCATGAACACGGCGACGCCGCGATGAAGCCCCTTGGGCGCGGGCTTGCTCCAGCCGATCCGTTCGACGACGGCGTTGAGCACCGCGAGATGCTTCGGGCTCTTGCTCAAGAATTTGCGCCGGAACGCCACCGGGTCTTCGCCAACTTCATGCGCGAGTTCATCCATGAAGCATTCCAGATAGATCGCGTTTTGATTGATGTTCACGCCGCGCCACCATCCCGGCGGCACCGGCGGATTACGCATTGAATGATCGACAAGGAGATTTGCGAAATCATAGGCGATGCGCGCGTCGCCATTCGGCGCGAGGCCCTGGAACACGGCGGGGTCGAGGCCGTTCTTCACCATCTCGGGCCGCGCGACGATGAAGATGGACTGTCCCGAGATGCGCACGCGCATGCCGGTCAGATTCTTATCCGCGTCGAAAGCGGCGGTGAGTTTGCACTGCGTGACCGGATGATATTTGCCATGCGCCATGTCTTCTTCGCGCGACCACAGTAGCTTTACCGGCGTTCCCGGCATTTGCTTGGCGATCAACACCGCTTGCGTGACATAGTCATCGAAGCCCCTGCGGCCGAACCCGCCGCCTAACATAAGCTTGTGAACGTCGCATTTCTCGGCGGGTAGGCCGGAGGCGGAGATCACGGCGGCGAGGGCGGACTCGCCGTTCTGCGTTCCGGTCCAGACCTCGCATTTTTCGGAGGTATAGAGCGCGGTGGCGTTCAGCGGCTCCAGCGCCGCGTGGTTCTGATGCGGATAGCCATAGACCGCCTCGAACGTCTTTGAGGCTTGAGCGAAGGTGGCCTTCACATCGCCGTTGCTGTTGCCGACGACGGCGGGTTGCGCGTAATCGAGGCCTTCCTCCAGCCATTTGGCGACCGCCGAGCTGGATGATTTTGCGTTGGGGCCTTCGTCCCAGACAATCGGCAAAGCGTCGAGCGCGGTCTTGGCATGCCACCATGTGTCGGCGATCACGGCGACGGCGGAGTCGTTCACGCGCACGACCTTCTTGACGCCCTTAAAGCCCGCGATCTTGCTCTCGTCATAGCTCTTGAGCTTGCCGCCGAAGACCGGACAATCCTTGATCGCCGCGCTCAGCATGCCCGGCAGTTTCACGTCTATGCCATAGACCATTTTGCCGGTGGTCTTGTCGGCGGTGTCGAGCCGCTTGAGGCCCTTTCCGGCGATCTTCCAGTCGCGCGGGTCTTTCAGTTTCACGTCGGCTGGCGCGGGGAGCTTGGCGGCGGCGTCCGCGACCTTGCCGTAAGTCGTCGAGCGGTTCGACGCCTTATGCGTGATGACGCCCTTGGAGACCGCGCATTCCGCCGGCGGGACTTTCCATTCATTGGCGGCGGCCTGGATCAGCATTTCCCGCGCCGCCGCGCCGCCCTTGCGCACATAGTCCTGCGAGGCGCGAATGCCGCGGCTGCCGCCGGTCATGAACTCGCCCCACGGGCGATTGCGCGCGGCGCTCTGACCGGGCGTGGGATATTCGGTCGTCACCCTGGACCAGTCGCAGTCGAGTTCCTCCGCGACGAGTTGCGCGAGACCGGTGAGCGAGCCCTGGCCCATCTCCGAGCGCGCGATGCGAACGACAACGGTTTCGTCGGGCTTGATCACCACCCAGGCGTTGACCTCGGGTGGAATCGCGGCGGTCTCCGCGGCCCGCGCCGCGCCGAACGGAAGATGAATGCCAAGCGCCAGTCCGCCGCCGAGCGTCGAAGCGCCGACGATGAAACCGCGACGGTCGAGTGAGAGCGTATTTGTCATGGCTGCCTCAAGACTTGGCGGCGGCGTGGATGGCTTCGCGCACCTGCTGGAATGTGCCGCAGCGGCAGATATTGGTGATCGCGGCGTCGATGTCGGCGTCGCTTGGCGAGGGCTTGTCCTTGAGCAGCGCCGCGACGGCCATGATCATGCCGCTCTGGCAATAGCCGCATTGTGGGACATCGTGCTCGATCCAGGCCTTTTGCACGCGATGCAAAACGCCGTTCTGGGCCAGCCCTTCGATGGTGGTGATTTTCTTGCCGATGGCGTCGCTTAGCTGCAGGCTGCAGGAGCGGACCGGCGCGCCGTCGACATGCACGGTGCAGGCGCCGCATTGCGCGATGCCGCAGCCGTATTTCGTGCCAGTAAGCCCAAGGTTTTCGCGCAGAACCCAAAGCAGCGGCGTATCCGCTTCAGCCTCGACATCAAAGCTTTTTCCGTTGACGGAAAGGGTGGCCATGTTCGTCTTCTCCGTGCCGGACAGGCGGCGCTAGGGGCGCGACAAGCCAAACGAATTCTATTCGAGGGGCTAAGCCGCCGCAAGCGCCAGCCGGGCGGGGGCGTCTCAGTTGCCATTGCTTCTCTCGCTAGCGGGAGAAGGCTGCGCGGAGCGACGGATGAACGGGCTGTTTCAGTCATCGCGAATCCTCGGTAAGATTCAACCAGGCCTCGACACCCATCCTCTTCGCTCCAGTGAAGGAACAATTTGCGCGGGCGCGCCCAAAGTCCACCCGTCCTCGTGAATGGGCCTCGGCTTGGTCTTGATTGAGAGAGGTGACGAAACCATCCCGCGGCCACACACTTTGAAACTACCGCTGACTGCTGGTTTTGGCGCTCGGCGAAATTGGCCGGAGCGCCACCCAATTTCCGGAGTTAAAGGAACAAGCTGCCTCGTCAAGACCACCGCCGGGTCGGGCGAAAGTGACCCAGGTTGTGTAAAAACTCGCGTATGGTTCGAAAATGGGCTCGCTCAGAAAAAATTTTCGCGATTGGCCGGGCTCTGATCGCTCAAAACGGGCCAAAACTCCACGAAAGTTCGACCGGTCCGCTTGGCGTCCGAGTTTTCACACAACCAAGACCGAGGCCGTCATTCGACGAAACGACAATCGATTCGCATTTAGAGCGTTATCCGAGCATG
>PLZT01000173.1 GCA_003152255.1 Methylocystaceae bacterium
GGGTTTTGGGGAGCACGAAGCTCTGGCCGGTCACGCCTTGCCCGAGCGTGGGCGTGACCAATCCGATTGCAAATGCAATAAAGCTCAGGAGAAGAATGGCAATCCGAGCGCACATCGACCGCACTCTAACCAGTGGTACGGAAATTAGATCCACATCGTCAAATGTCCATGCAGGCCCTTTGTTTTTAAGCTTTTCGCTGAGGCGTTGCTACGTCAACGTAACGCCTAGCCGCAGTCGTTCTCACTTCCGCCGCCGTCGATCTGCATGAGACATGGAAGACGTTCGGGCAGATGGGAGCTTTTTGGCGCTGACGGCCGATGTGGGTCAGATTTCCGGCCGAACGGCGCGGAGCGTGTCAACGATTTTGAGAGAGCCGGGCAAGCTGGCGGAACAAAAAAACCCGCAACCAGTAGATCGCCTTTTCAGAAGCGAAATCGCGGACAGCGGCCCATGGAGTTTGGGCACCCGCGCGGATGGCGTCCAAACTCCAACTCGCATCCGCGACTTACTGGCAAGAATATTCCTAAATTCCGAGGGACGTTTGCTACCCGCCCCCGTCCCGTGATTCTTGTATCGCTGGACGGGGGCGGTAACGAATACCCGCCATAGCCAATTCTAGCCTACCTCTTAGACGCGTCCAAGGAAGTCATCGATTTCCTTCTTCGCCCGCTCCTTGCTGTGACCATAATGCTCTTGCAGCTTGCCTTCGAGCTGCTCCCGCTTACCGTTGATCTGGGCCAGATCGTCGTCCGTCAACTTGCCCCATGTCTCCTTGATATGCCCGGCAAACTGTTTCCAGTTGCCTTCGATGCGATCCCAAGGCTTGTGGCGGGCGATAAAGTCGTCGATTTCCTTCTTCGCCTGCTCCTTGCCGTGACCATATAGCTCTTGCAGCTTGCCTTCGAGCTGCTCTCGCTTGCCGTTGATCTGAGCCAAGTCGTTATCCGTCAACTTAGCCCACCTCTCCTTAATGTGTCCGGCAAACTGCTTCCAACGGCCTTCGATATGATCCCAGTCCATGACCAACTCCTCATCCTTTACTGTTTGACGGAATAAAGCGCCGATAAATCTTATGAGCGATTGATAACGCCCATCGTACTGGACGCAGTTGAATAAGGCATTGAGTTTATTCAGGAAAGCGATTCTTTGTTGGCAAACGAAGGATCGCTTTGATGCAGAATACGTTCTCGAACGCCTTATCCAAGGCGATAGGCAATCACATCCCGCTCTCCTGGACAAGGCGAGAAACGCTGGCGTGGCTTGCTTGGCTGATCATGCGGCAGGGGACGATTTGCCTGTGGCGCGTGGCGTCGCATGTGTCGACGGCGGCGACGACCGATTCAGTTCGACGGCGATTCTATCGCTTCTTCCAGCACGTTGAGCTGGACGGCGCCATGGCGGTCTCCTCCGCCTTCGGGTCTTGAAGAGCTTCAACCGGGGCCGAACGGCGAGGACTGGCTGGGGGGACGATGGGAAGATATCGGGTTTTGGACCCGGCGAAGTTTCTTCGCCAGGGCCGAACGGCGTGTTTACTTTGATGACACCGCCGATCATCAGGAGACTTAATCTCGACGGCGTTCATGGGCGCTTCGCCTCCAGGGACTTTGGCGATATGCAGTTGCTCCTGCCATTCTTGCTTAAAGGCCCGATTCACACTTGCTGAGGGATAAACGGCTTATGCCAGCACAATCAATACGGATTTTTCTGGTGCGCCATGGGCAATCGGAGGCCAATCTCGACAAATCTGTGAACGCTCGACTTCCCGATCATCGAGTCGAGTTGTCGACTGAGGGGCACGCCCAGGCCGCCGAAGTCGGAGGCTATCTCGCAAGACAATTGCAGGGGGCTTCGCGCACCCGCATTCTGGTGAGCCCTTACGTTCGCGCCCGGCAGACCGCTGCGGCGATCGAGAAGGCGCTTGCAGCCTCAGCAATCCGCTTCGACAAGCGTGAAGCCACCGAGCTCCGTGAACTCGAGTTTGGACTCTTCGACGGATTTGCTGACGAGGATCTGCCCAAGGCGTTTCCGCGCGAATATGAGCACTACGATAAGCATAAGCGCTTCGAGGGGGAATTCTTTGCGCCAATGCCGCTGGGTGAAAGTCGATGCAACGTCGCAGACCGGATCAAAGGCGTCTTTGGGACTATCCTGCGTGACGCCGCGATCGACAGGCCCGAACGAGTCTCTGACTTTATTGTCGTGAGCCACGGCGTCACGATCCGCTGTTTCCGAATGCAGTGGATGCATTATCCTTGGGAATGGTGTGAGCAAGAAAAGAACCCCAGGAACTGTTCAGTGCAACTCATAGAGGGCCATGCCAGCGGCTATATGGATCGGCTGGTCTTCGATGGTTTTGAAGGAGCGAAGCGTTCACTCCAGACCCGTCGCGAAGAAGGGCATGTCGGTTTATAGGGACGGATGAGCAGTCAAGATTTTCAACATTGAATGTCGCAAGACAAAGCTGGGTGAGCATTCCACCGTGTAGAGACCATGGTGGCGCACGAAAGCCCGCGCACATCAAATCGCCCCCTGAACTGTTTCAGCCCCAGCCAATGGAGATTCTTCCGGAATGGGCTTCTTCCGTCGAAAGCGCTACCTCCGCGCCCGATCTTTTCTCGTGTTCCGTCATTGCGTCACGGGCTGCGTTTGGGCGTCGAAAGCCACCCGCGCCACATCGAGCACGACGACAAGCCGCTGGTGTTGCGCGGTCAGTAGCCCGACCTCTTCCCGCAGTATCGGGAAAAGAAAGCTTTGAATATGATCCCAGCTGTTTGTTAAAGTCTCGCGCAGAGGCATGTCAGCATCCCGATTCGGCTGGTGATTCGTTGCTGAAACACCATGGCTGAAACAGGCCGCGGACGCCTCGACTGCCCCTCATTCAGGCGGAAAATTCCGCGCGCCGCCGCAGTTTCGCAAGTGGCTCCCTCGTCATATGAAAAGAGGCCGCCGGGAACGCCAGCGGCCCAAGTCTGGGAGGAGTGCCCAAGGAGGAGTAGGACACCGCAGCAAGTCTACTCGGATGGGCATGAAAATCTCCTGCATATTTCGCGCTGGGAAAAGAATATGAATTTGTGTGGCCGAAATGTCACATGCGATTAATTTAAGGCGCAT
>PLZT01000508.1 GCA_003152255.1 Methylocystaceae bacterium
GTTCAACCCGGACCGAGACAGATGCGCATACTCTTGATCGAAGACGACAACGCCGTCGCTCGGAGCGTCGAACTGATGCTCAAATCTGAGAGCTTCGATGTTCACATCACGAATCTCGGCGAGAAGGGCGTATCCCTTGGAAAACTCTATCACTATGACCTCATCCTTCTCGATCTGAACTTGCCCGACATATCCGGCTACGACGTCGTGCGTCAGCTGCGCGACGCCAAAATTCAGACATCGATTCTGATCCTGTCAGGTCTCGTGGAGATAAGAGATAAAGTGAAGGGTCTCGGCTTCGGCGCTGACGACTATCTCACCAAGCCTTTCTACAAGGAAGAGCTTGTCGCGCGGATCCTCGCGGTCGTGCGGCGCTCGAAAGGTCATGCCGACTCAATCGTCATGAGTGACGATCTTATTGTTAAACTCTCCCACAAGGAGGCGGAAGTAAACGGTACCCGAGTCAATCTGACAAACAAAGAATACCAGATACTCGAAACGCTTGCCTTACGAAAAGGAATGACATTGACTAAGGAAATGCTTCTCAGTCGCCTTTACGGAGGCAAAGACGAGCCGGAGATCAGGATCATCGACGTCTATATATGCAAGCTGCGCAAGAAGATGGCCAAAGCCAGCGGAGGCAAGAATTACGTCGATACGGTAACGGGACAAGGCTACATGCTGCGTGATTCAGCACACAATCAGAAGGCCGCGTGATCGCCCAACCCAAAATTGTCGACACCAACCTGGTCGTTTCGTCATGTTCAGATTTATGAGGCAGGCTCTATCAACTGAGGAACACGGAATTCGGTCGTTCGCGCCGGAGAAGATTGATGACCCGTCCAGGCTTGCATGCGTCGACGTACTTCATCCGCCCATTCGACCTCGGGTTGGAGCCTCGAAAGGCCTTTCTCCGGGCTTATTCTGGGCGGCAAGCGGAAGGCCGCCGACCTCGGTGAGCAGGGTCGCGCCGCCATTATTGTTGTAACATCGATTCCATGGCGGATGGCTAATCGCTCGATGTCCGTGACATAGGCGTCGAGCGCGGCCATGTCGATGCATAAAGCCAGCATCGCACGACCTGCGTCGCCGTCGGCCTCGTTCAAATAAAACTCCCGCAGTTCCTTGCAGGCGGTATAGTCTTGAAAGTTGAAGTAGTAGATGGCTTGTGTTTTCATTCCTCCTGCATAATGGACGACCATCAAATAAAGCCTTGCGAAAAAACAGTGCTTTTTATGTTTCGGAGAAAAAAGATTGGATGGCATCTGCACAAGCACGGAATCGTGGTCTGCGGCAACTTTTCTTGCAGGTGCCTGCAAGCTCAAATTGTGCCTGAATCCTCGTCCCTCGAAACTCGTGAGTTTCGAGAACGCCAACCCACGTTCCATGGGCCTTCCGCGAATTTGCGTGCAAAGGGCGGAGCGGCATTTGCGTAGTCATGTTCGAAAGTGCTTCGTCCACCGGATGGCGCTTGCCAAGCTGACGCCGCAATGCGCGGCGGCCTGGCGACACGACATGTCGCCCTCGACGGCTTTCAGCACTTTGTCGCGGACTTTGTCGCTGATCCTTTTGGTTGATGTGCGCGTGCGGGGGGTGTTGGCGTTTTTGGCCCAATTCAGGGCAGTTGTTGGACTGACGCCATAATGGGCGGCGGCTTGGTGACAGGACATGCCACCTTTGACGGCTTTCAGCACTTTGTCGTGGACTTTGTCGCGGACATTCTTTTTGGCCTTGGCACGCTTATCGGTGACACCGGCTCGTTTCGCAAATCGAATGGCGCTCGCCAGACTGACGCCGCAATGCGCGGCGGCTTGGCGACACGTCATGCCGCCCTCGACGGCTTTCAGCACTTGGTTGCGGATATCGTCGCTGAGTTTATGTGCGCGTTTGGTCCTGACACTGGAAAGCGACGTGGCTTTGTTGCGCGGCGTCTCGGTTTTCACCGCTCTTGCGACTTTGTCGCGGACATCCATTGCTGCATCCTGTAGCGCGTAGCGTTCGTCCGAACCTGTAGGAGAGCCCCGAAGGCTGAGCAAGGCGATTCCGCAGCGGCGTACAATGAGGTTTGAGGAATGGCGTCAGGCGCTGGATGGAGGAGCGGTCATGTTGAACGGGGCATATCTCGATACGTTCCATAATCNNCGCGAAGGCTTTCATATCGCCTTTGAGAACGCGAAGCGCCGCGTCGGCGAGCAGAACGCTACCGAGCCCCTTTCGATGGAAGTTTTGATCGACGGCAAGACGCCCGACGAGCGCCGCCGGTAAAATTGGGTAGCGCGGCAGGCGTTTCAGAACTTCCGGCGGCAGCTCATTGGCTGGCACATTTGTCGCCGAGAGCGTGTAGTAACCGGCAATCGCATTCGTCGCCGTTTCGACGGCAACGAAGCAATTTGCCATGAGTCGCTTTATATCCTGCGAGGCTTGTTCACGGAGATAACGGTCGAGCGACGGTGAGCCGCAGGAGAAAGCCGAACGATCGTGAGCGCCGAGAGGCTCAATGATAAAGCCGCCCTTCACCGCGACTCTTTGATCAACTCACGATGAAGGCGGAACGCGCGACGCAGACCCGGTGTCGGCTCGGGCGGGTTGAGAATAGCATCGACGAAGGCGCGTTGATCTTCGAGCGACAGCCGGATCACTTGCGCTTGCTCGACACGCCGTTCCGCCGCCTCTTGCGCGGCGGTAATGACGAAATCGCTCACGGAACGGCCTTCGAGTTCCGCCGCCCTTTTCAGAAGGGCTTGCAGATCGGGCGTGATGCGGGCTTCAAGGCGCGCGGTTTTGGTCATGAGTTCAATCATCATATCCCCAGCAATCGCATTGTACGGCAATGAGCCGCACAAAGTCAAGATTCTTGATCCTGTGCTATAACTACTATTTGAAGTTACGCTATTATTAGCCGACTTTTCGCGGAAGTCCGTCGTGCGGTTCAGGAGGTGCGGCGTCCCCATTCGGATTGCCTTGCGCATCCTTGGCGTTCGCTTCGGCCAATTCGCGGGCGCGCTTCGCGGCGTTGCGCGCGGCGTTCTTGGCGAGTTGGCCTTTTGCTAATTCGCGGGCTTCGTCGTCAACAACTTCCTCGCTTGGCGAGCCGTCGAGATTGACGCGGATGGAATCGCGAAGAACAGCGCGGCAATAGGCGTTGCGGCTTTTCCACACCTGAAACACGCCGCGTGTATAGCCGAGAGTCCAGCCAAGCGCAGCGGCGACTTGCGGCAAGACCGAGCTGGCCACCGGCTTTGTTTTTAGGTCGCTAAAAATCGCTGGCCATCTTTCTTTCAAGACCTCGATTTGCGTTCGCGCTTCTTTGGCCCCGCGTAATCTGTCCGCTTGGTATGGCGACCTTTTTTTGCCGCTTGG
>PLZT01000396.1 GCA_003152255.1 Methylocystaceae bacterium
CAAGAGTGGGTGTCCTTCCGACCCGTCTCTCCGCCGTGGACGAAGCGGCAATGATGGATGTCTTGTGCGCAGATAAGACCGGCACGCTGACGCGTAACGAACTGAAGGTGACGACCACTCATCCTATGCCGGGATTCGACGTGGCGCATGTTCTGGTGCTCGCCGCGCTGGCCAGCTCGGCGATGGCGATGCGAAATTCCTCGAACACCCACTGGCAAAGATCGACAATCCGCCATCGCACGACGCCATGGATCGCTGGCGTCGGACCTTCCTCGATCATGCGCGCGAGCGCGGCGCGGTGTTCGTCCCTGAGCCGGGAAGGTTGTCCAGGCGCCTTGCGGTCGACGAGTCCGTCGGGGCGGTGAGCGTTGAAGCGCAATACCCAATCGCGGATGACCTGGAGCCCGACCCCGCCGATCTTCGCCGCCTCACTTCGCGCGCCGCCGCCGTAGATTGTCGCCAAGGCGAGGAGCCGGCGCGCTTGCGGCCCGTCTTTCGCTCGCTTGGCTATCGCCCGCAGAGCCGCCGCATCATAATCATCTCGAAGCCCAATCGCTGCCGCCATGGCGAACCTCCTCGCGTTCGCGCGGTAGAATCAAATTTCAGCCGATTCGGGAATCCCCTTCATGAGTCTGCATCAGCGCGATTTGGTATGAGTTGCGTGATGCCCGAAGAAATCAGGATAGGTAGCTTCCCAGGCTTTGACGTCCGATCGCGCTGAAATGTCACAGCGTAAAGCCTGTCGTTGGTCGTTCATGCGAATTCTCTGTCGGAAGTCATTCCATCTGAAAGGCCGCCCGACTGACGCTCTCGCCATCACTGGGGCGCAATGTCCAGAACGAGAGCGAGGACACAATCGTCAGCCCGCCCAAGGTCAGGAATGCGTGATGCAGCGCCGTGGTCACCGCGAAGCGATCGGACTGCGCTAGCGGACCAAGATACCAGGCCGTCACCAGGGAGCCGAAGGCCAGACCAAAGCTCATGGATATTTGTTGAAACGAGCTGGCGATCGTGCTGGCCATGCTCGACTCATTGGTTTCGATGTCCGCGTAGGCCATGCTGTTCATGCTCGAAAATTGCAGCGAATTGAAAAACTCCAACGCCAAGCCGATCCCGACGATCGCGATCAGCGGCGTTTGCGCGCTCACCAGCGAATAAAGATTGATGGTTGCACCGATCATCAGGGTGTTGACGATCAGCACCCTGCGATATCCGAAGCGCCCCAGCACCCGTGTGGAAATGAGCTTCATGCCCATGGCGGCGGCGGCGGTCGGCATCATCAGGAGACCCGATTGCCACGCCGGGAGATCGAGGCCGATCTGAAACAGCAGCGGCGTCAGGAAAGGCAATCCGCCGACGCCAAGCCGCGTGATGAAGCCGCCAACTACTGAAACGCGAAAGGTCCGCACCTTGAAAAGCGCCATTTGCAAGAGAGGGTAAGGCGCCTTCAGCGCATGACGCCAGTAGGCGGCGAGCAGGATCACGCTGAGCAAAAACAGGACTGCTTCCACCCTGATGTCAACCTGATGCTCGCCAAAAATTTCCAGTAGCCATGACAGCAAAGCGGTTCCGCATCCAAACAAAACGAGGCCGATCAAGTCGAGCGGACGCGAGGTCGCGCCATAATAATCCGGCATATAGAGGTGGATGAGCCACAGCGCGACAACGGCCGCCGGAATATTGACAAAGAAAATTTCTCGCCACGACAACCAGTGGACGATTAATCCGCCGACAGTCGGTCCAAGCAAAGGACCGATCAAGGCGGGGATGATAACGAAATTCATGGCTTGCAACAGTTCTGCCTTTGGGAACGTGCGGATCACCGTGAGCCGCCCGACCGGCATCATCATCGCGGCGCCCATCCCTTGTATAATGCGCGCGGCCACCAGCTGAGGCACATTCATCGCGAGCCCACAAAACACGGAAGAAATCGTGAAGATGGAGACCGCGAGCGCAAAAACACGCCGCGTGCCATATCGGTCGGCGGCCCAGCCGCTCACCGGAATGCATACAGCGAGACTCAGAATATAGCTGGCGACCACCGCTTTCAGACTGAGCGGCGTCACATGGAGACTCGCAGCCATCGACGGCACCGCGGTGTTGACGATGGTTGAGTCAAGCTGCTCCATGAACAGCGCCGTGGCGACGACCCACGGTAGGAAGCGCTTTACCGTTCCGCTGTCCATTTGTCGCCTTTCTAAAATTTTCCCAGCCGGAGCGACTGCGTCCGAACTGGTCCAACTTGGAGCCTATCAGACTAGCTTTTGATCATCGGAACGAAATGGCAATCGCGATTAAATCGGGCGAAAGGCGCGGCCACGCGCGGAATGTTCAGCAAGTCGTCAATCTACTGTTCGGTTGAGTGGCCCCGGCTATGTTTGCAACGGATGGAGACGTCGATCCCACTTGTTCTTGTTTCTCGAGGGCGCCGATTGCTGGATAAGTGAACCTTCGCGATCACACCGCCGGTGAAAGTCCCTCGACGCGCGCGACGCCAGCGCGCACCGGCCGCTGAACCTTCTCGAACGCGCGCTTTTCAATCTGGCGCACGCGCTCTCTCGAAACTCCAAATTCGTCTGCGAGATGTCTAAGGGGTATGCGATCTTCGGCAATGCGGCGCGTCTCCAGGATGCGCCGTTCGCGTGTATTGAGTACGTCGAGAGCGCTATGCAACGCGACGCGGCGATTGTCGCTTTCCTCCCGCTCGACGAGCATGTGTTCTTGATCGATGCCGCCGTCGACGAGGGAGTCCTGCCATTCGCCATCTCCCTCTTCGCGCAGCGGGGCGTTGAGAGAAGAGTCGCCAGCCAAACGGCGGTTCATGTCGATCACTTCCTGCCGCGGCACGCCGAGCTTGCTCGCGATTAACGCGACGTTCTCCGGATGTAGGTCGCCCTCCTCATAGGCGGAGATGCGGCTCTTGGCCTTGCGCAGGTTAAAGAACAACTTCTTCTCGTGGGCCGTCGTGCCCATTCTAACTAGCGGGCCCCAGCGCCACAGGCAGCGCGAACAAAGCGGCCGGGGTGCTCGGGCCGAGTCCATCCGGAAGTCCGTTCTCAAGATTGGCTGACCTCGGTCTGCCCGCAAATGCGGCCGGCATCGCGACCAAGATCAGCAATCACAGTTTCCGCGCACGGGCATTACCGCCTGTCTCGAGAATGGCGGAGCGGGATGCTGGTCTTTCACATGCTCGTCGCAATTGCTGAATCCGAGCGCGCCTTGCCGGATGAGCTTTTCCTATTCGGCACGCGGAAGGAGAAAAATTAGCGGTTTCGCCCTGTAACCCCGGCGATTCCGAGCTATGTTCGCGGTAGGGACGTCCA